>JAUXST010000941.1 GCA_030679805.1 Reyranella sp.
TGGCCGACACCGCCGATGGCCTGGGCCCGCACGGGCTGGAATCGTCGCGGCGGCTGGAAATCATGCGCGACAGCCGGAACGGCACCTTCGGCGTGCTGGCCATCGCGCTCTCGGTCCTGATCAAGGTGGCCTGCCTCGCCCCGTTCGGCGGCGCCACGGGGTTGGTGGTGCTGATCTCGGCCCACGCGCTGTCGCGCGCCGCGATCGCCTATCCGCTGCTGGCCTTCTCGCCGGCGCAGGACAATGGCCTGGGCTCCCGGGTCGGCAAGCCGACCGACAACGACGTCTGGATCACGGTCGGCATCGGCGTGGCGCTCGCTTTCCTGCTCTTGCTGGGCAAGGGCTTGTTCGTGGCCATCCTGGCGCCCATTGCCGCCGTCGCCGCGGCCTGGGGCGCCTCGCACTGGATCGCCAAGCGGCTCGGCGGCTACACCGGCGACACGCTGGGCGCTGTGCAGCAGACGGCGGAGATCGCCTTTCTCGTGGTGGCGGCGCTCTTCATCGCCCGCTAGAACGCTTGCCATGGCAACAGCTGCAAAGGTTACGGGTGCCATCACCCGCTGGTGGTGGGTGCGTCACGCCCCTGTCCCCAATCCCGAGGCGCGCTGCTACGGCCAGTCCGACAAGGACTGCGACGTCAGCAACGAGGCTCTCTTCAAGCACCAGGCGGCGCTGTTGCCCAAGGGCGCGGTCTGGTACTCATCCAATCTCCTGCGCGCGCGCAAGACCGCCGAGCATCTCGGCAAGGCCGGCGCCGAGATGAGCCCGCTGCAGATCGATGCCGCCCTCGCCGAGCAGCATTTCGGCTCGTGGCAGGGCCTCACCTATGTCGAGATCGCCGAGAACCACGGCAGCAACCATCTGTTCTGGCTGGGACCGCCCGAGTTCCGGCCGCCGGGCGGTGAGAGTTTCATCGACCTGCGCGAGCGCACGACCAAGAGCATCGACCAGATCACCGCGGCGCATCGTGGCCGCGACATCGTGGCGACGGCGCATGGCGGTACGATTCGCGCCGCCCTCAGCCACGCCTTCAACATGCATCCCGAGGCGGCGGTCCGGTTCGAGATCGACAATGTCTCGATCACCCTGATCGAGCATTTCGAGCAGGCCGATCCCGCGCATGCCTGGCGCGTGGCCTTCACCAACTACATGCCGCGCGAACTCGTGCTCGCCCACGGCGGGAGCAAGGCATGAAAGGCGCCGCCGAACTCGCCGCCGAACAGGCCGCATTCTGGAACGGCCCGGGCGGGCAGGGCTGGCTCGCCTCCTACGCGCGCATCGAACGTTCCATCGCCGACGTCGGCAAGACCGCCCTCGCCGCGGCAGCGGCCAAATCCGGCGAGCGCGTGATCGACGTGGGCTGCGGCACCGGCGGCACGACTGAGGCGTTGGCAGAAGCCGTCGGTCCCACCGGCCACGTTCTGGGCGCCGATATCTCCGAAACGCTGGTGGGCGCGGCGCGCTCGAAGCGCGTACCCAACGCCACCTTTGTGGTGGGCGACGCGGCGACGCATCCATTCGAGGCGGCGGTCCACGATCTCGTCTTCTCGCGCTTCGGCGTCATGTTCTTCGGCGATCCGGTGGCCGCCTTCCGCAACCTGCAGCAGGCGTTGAAGCCCACCGGCCGGTTGGTGTTCGTCTGCTGGCGCACGCCGCAGGAGAATCCCTGGGGCCTCGTGCCGGTGCGCGCCGCGGCGGCGCATCTGCCGCCGATGCCGCGTCCCGGCCCGGAAGATCCCGGCCAGTATTCTTTTGGTGACCGCGCGCGGGTTGAGCGCATCCTGAAGGAGTCGGGATTCGGGACGTTCACGATCGAGCCGCTCGACCGGCCGATCTGGATGGGCGAGAGCGTGGCCGAGGTGGTGGCCAACGCCGGCCGCTTCGGGCCGATGGCGCGCGCCTTCGCCGAGGCGACGCCGGAGCAGATCGAGAAGGCCAAGGCCGCGATCGGCGAAGCGCTCGCGCCGCACCAAAGTGCCGACGGCGTCGTGCTGCCCGGCGCCTGCTGGCTGGTGCGCGCCAGCGCCGGCTGATGGAGCATATCCCGACCTATTCCCTGCCGCCGGTCAGCCTGGTGCTAGGCGGCGCGCGCTCGGGCAAGAGCACGCACGCCGAGAAGCTGGTGGCGGGCACGCTGTTCGGCGCCACGCCGCAGCCCGCGGTCTATATTGCCACGGCCGAAGCGGGCGACGTCGAGATGGCGACCCGCATCATGGCGCATCGCGCCCGCCGCGGCGGCGGCTGGACCACCATCGAAGAGCCGCTGAAGCTCGGCGAGGCGCTGGAAGCCGCCGCCGTCCATGGCCAGCCGGTGCTGGTGGATTGCCTCACGCTGTGGCTCTCTAATCTCATGCATGCGGGCGAAGACGTGGATGCGGCCACCGACGATCTGGTGCGCACCCTCGACGGCTGCCGCTCGCCGGTGGTTTTCGTGAGCAACGAACTCGGCCTCGGCCTCGTGCCCGAGACGTCTCTCGGCCGCTCATTCCGCGACGCCATGGGGCGCCTGAACATGCGGGTGGCCGAGCGTGCCGACCGGGTGATTTTCATGGCCGCCGGCCTGCCGCTCACCATGAAGGACCGTCCGGCGCCGCGCGTGCGGGCGGAGGAAGCCCCGCCCTGGAAGGCCGCAATTCTGCCCGGAACCATGGTATTATTGAAGTCGTTGTGGCCATTCAGGCGCTTCCCCGGCGTCGGCTGCCAGCCAAGGAGCAATAAATGAAGCTCGATCGCCGAACCGTTCTTGCGGGCGCCGCCGCCGCGTTCGCCGCCCCGATGGTCGTCTCCCCCTTGTTCATTTCCCGGCCGGCCCGTGCCGATGCCAAGCGCCAGTCGCTGGTCGATGCCTGCCTGGCGTCGGGCCAGAAGGTGCTAAGCGGCAAGGACTTCCCCGACGCGGTCAAGCTCATGTCCAACGCCAGGGGCGTGCTGATCATTCCCGAACTCGTGCAGGGCGGCTTCATTCTGGGTGCGGCGGGCGGGCGCGGCGTCCTGGTCGCGCGCACCAAGCCCAACGACTGGAGTTTTCCGGTCTTCTACGGCATGGGCTCCGGCAGCATCGGCCTGCAGATCGGCGGCAAGGTGTCGGAGATCGTGTTCATCATCCGGACCGAAAAGGGCCTGGCCGCGATCCTCGACCACAAGTTCAAGTTCGGCGCCGAGGCCGGCGTCACCATGGTGGCGGTAGGAATCGGCCTCGAAGGCGCGTCGACGGCGGCGGGTGGTGCCGACATCGTGGCCTTCGCCAATTCCGCCGGTCTCTTTGCAGGTGCCTCCATCGAGGGCTCGTTCCTCGAACCTGACAGCGACTGGAATGCGCTCTATTACGGCCAGGGCGCCACGGCGAAAGCGATCGCCATCGACCGCAAGTTCAGCAATCCCGGCGCCGAACCGCTGCGTACGTTCCTCGCCAAATGGTAGGCGGGACTTTCTAGGCCGTCGCCTTCAGCTCGGGCGAGACCGATAGCTTGGCCTTGGTCTTGGCCTTGACCTCCTCGACGGTCACGCCATCGGCGAGTTCGATCAGCGTGACGCCGCCGTCGCCCGTCTTGTCGACGGCGAAGACGCCGAGTTCCGAGATCACCATGTCGACCACGCGCCGGCCGGTGAGCGGCAGGGAGCATTCCTTCAGGAGCTTGGAGGCGCCGTCCTTGGAGACATGCTCCATGGTGACGATGACGCGCCGCACGCCGGCCACCAGGTCCATCGCGCCGCCCATGCCCTTCACCATCTTGCCGGGGATCATCCAGTTGGCGAGATCGCCGTTCTCTGCCACTTCCATGGCGCCCAGGATGGAGAGATCGATATGGCCGCCGCGGACCATGGCGAAGCTGTCGGCCGATGAGAAGTATGACGTGCCCTTCAGCTCGGTCACGGTCTGCTTGCCGGCATTGATGATGTCGGCGTGGACTTCGTTGTCGAGCGGGAAGGGGCCGACGCCCAGCATGCCGTTCTCGCTCTGGAGCGTGATGTCGACATCCTCGGGCACGTAGTTCGACACCAGGGTCGGAATGCCGATGCCGAGATTGACGTAGAAACCGTCCTTCAGTTCCTTGGCGGCGCGTGCCGCCATCTGGTCGCGGGTCCAGGCCATCTTGGAGTCTCCTAAGCCTTGCGAATGGTGCGCTGCTCGATCTGCTTGTCGTAAGGCGCGCCGCAGAGGATGCGATTGACGAAAATGCCGGGCGTGTGGATGTGGTCGGGATCGAGCTGGCCCACCGGCACCAGTTCCTCGACCTCGGCGACGCAGATCTTTGCCGCCGTCGCCATCATCGGATTGAAGTTCCGCGCCGCCTTCCGGTAGATGAGGTTGCCCGAGGTGTCGCCTTTCCAGGCCTTGACCAGGGCCAAGTCGCCGACCAGGCCGCGCTCCATGACATATTCATGGCCGTCGAAGACCTTGGTCTCCTTGCCC
>JAUXST010000942.1 GCA_030679805.1 Reyranella sp.
GCGATGCGCAATCTGCAGGTCTGCGTGCGTCGTGCCCATCGCGAAATCGCCGAGCGGGTCGTGGCCTCGCATGCCGCGGGGCTGAGTTCCCTGGTGTCCGACGAGCGCGATCTCGGCGTCACGCTGATCGACATGGGCGCCGGCACCACGTCGATCGCCGTCTTCTACGAGGGTCACCTCGTTCACGTCGATTCGATCCCGGTTGGCGGCGATCACGTGACCCGCGACATCGCCCGCGGCCTGTCGACGCCGCTTGCCCACGCCGAGCGGATGAAGACCCAGATCGGCCGCGCTGTCGCCAAGCCCAATGACGAGTACGACATCATCGACGTGCCGCTGATCGGCGAGGAGGATCGCACCCGGCCCAATCATATTCCGCGATCGATCCTGGTCGGCATCATTCGCCCGCGCATCGAGGAGACGTTCGAACTCGTGCGCAGCCGACTCGAGGCCAGCGGTGTGGATAAGTTGGCCGGCGGCCGGGCCGTTCTGGTGGGTGGCGGTTGCCAACTCGACGGCGTTCCCGAGGTCGCTGCGGCTATTCTCAACAAGAAGGTCCGGACCGGAGCGCCGTTGCGCCTCGCAGGACTGGCCGATTCCACTGGCGGGCCTGCATTTTCCGCCGCCGCGGGATTGCTGTCGTTCGCCCTCCACCACCACGCGACGGCGCAAGCGCAGCCGGCATCGACGGAAGCCCAGGCGAGTCGGATCGGTCGTATTGGCAGTTGGATTAGAGATAACTTTTAGGCAATATGTTGTGTGGGACGTAAAAGTTCCTACAGGCTGTAGACAACGACAAGAAAAAGCCGGTGGCGAGGAAGGGTCTTTAATTAATAAAGGGTCCGCGTCGCTACTCCGAGCAGATACCCCCCTCGTTTGCGTGGAGAAAGCCGAATGACAATCAACCTCAGTCTCCCTCAAAAGGAGTCGGAGATTAAGCCGCGGATCACCGTCGTGGGTGTCGGCGGCGCGGGCGGAAACGCCGTCAACAACATGATCAGCGCCGCGCTTGAAGGCGTCGAATTCATCGTCGCCAACACCGATGCGCAGGCGCTTGGCCAGTCGCTTGCTGACCGGCGCGTCCAGCTCGGCATCACCCTTACCCAGGGCTTGGGCGCCGGCGCGCGACCCGAAGTCGGCCGTCAGGCGGCCGAGGAGGCGCTGCCCGAGATCCTGCAGCTTCTCGATGGCGCCAACATGGTCTTCGTCACCGCCGGTATGGGCGGCGGCACCGGCACCGGTGCGGCGCCCGTTATCGCCGCGGCCGCGCGCGAGCAGGGCATTCTCACCATCGGCGTCGTGACCAAGCCGTTCCACTTCGAGGGCCGACGCCGCATGCAGTCGGCGGAGCAGGGTATCCTGGAGCTGGAGAAGGTGGTCGACACGTTGATCGTCATTCCCAACCAGAACCTGTTCAAGATCGCCAACGAGAAGACGACCTTCGCCGACGCCTTCAAGATGGCCGACGACGTGCTGCACATGGGCGTGCGCGGCGTCACCGACCTCATGGTCATGCCGGGCCTGATCAACCTCGACTTCGCCGACATCCGGACGGTGATGGGCGAGATGGGCAAGGCGATGATGGGTACCGGCGAGGCTGAGGGGCCGGACCGCAGCCGGGTCGCTGCCGAATCGGCGATCTCCAACCCGCTGCTGGAAGATCATTCGATGAAGGGCGCCAAGGGCGTTCTCATCAACATCACCGGCGGCCTCGACATGACGCTGCATGAAGTCGACGAGGCGGCCAATCGCATCCGCGAGGAAGTGGATGCCGACGCCAACATCATCTTCGGGTCGACCTTCGATGCCACGATGCAGGGCCGCATGCGCGTTTCGGTGGTTTCGACCGGCATCTCGGCCATGGCGGCACAGCAGCCGGCACCAAACTACCTGTCGCTCGACATGAACCGTCCGATGCAGACCGGCCAGCCAGCACTCAGCCGCCCGGCCATGCCGCCGGTCGGTCGTGTCGCGATGCCGACCGCGGCAACGGCGGTGCCCGCCGCGCCGATCCCCGCTGCACCGGTCATGGCCGCTCCCGTGGTGCCGCCACCGGCTCCGATCGCCGCACCGCCTGCCATGGTGCATGCACCGGCTCCGGTGATGGCTGCCCCAGCGGCGATCGACGAAGCGCCCATTCCGGTGCAGATCATGACGGCACCGCTCGAAGCTCCTGTGTCTGTGGCTGCTCCGGCACCCGTGGCGGCTCCGCCGGTTGCTGCACCGATCGCGGCTTCTGCTCCGGTTCCGGCGCACGTTGCGGCGCCTGCCGCCGCCGCGTCCGCCGCCCAGAAGCCACTGGTCGACGAGAACGACTGGCGTGTCAGCCGCCCGGCGATGAAGCCGGCGGTGCGTGCCTCCGAGCCGGCCACGCGACCGATGGCCGCGCGGGCAGCCGGCGACAGCCGATCGCCCAACCTCTTCCAGCGCATCACCGGTGCCTTCTCGGCGCCGAAACCCATGGCCGCGGCGGCGCCCGCCGAGTCGCCGGTGCCGCGTGCCGCCTCGGAAAACGTCATGGCCGTGGCCCCCAAGCCTGTTGTACGGGCGGCGCCCGTGCAGACCTCGATCAGCCTCGACGTCACCGAGCGGACCAAACCCGCACGAGATGACGATGACCTGCAAATTCCTGCCTTCCTGCGCCGGCAAGCCAACTGACGCAGAACTGAGAGTTCTCCACGCATCCTATCGAGGGGCCGTTCGGCCCCTCTTTTTTTGGCTGCCGCGTGATATAACCCGGCGGCACATCGGTTTGACGGATGGGAAATGTCGATAGCGGGCGTAGGTAGAAGTGGACGGGTTCTGGCAACGCTGGGGCTGGCGCTGGCGTGGCTGGCGCTGGGCTTGGCCGGTTGCGGCTCGTCGGACGACGACAAGAACTACGTCGAGACACCGGTCGAGGTGCTCTACAACAATGCGCTCGATCAGCTCAGCGTGCAGGAATACAAGAAGGCGGCGAAGGGATTCGAGGAAGTCGATCGCCAGCACCCCTATTCGGTGTGGGCCACCAAGGCCCAGCTCATGGCCGCCTTCGCCTACTATCAGTCGAACAAGTACGACGATGCCGTCATTGCGCTGGACCGCTTCATCCAGCTCCATCCCGGCCATCGCGACCTGGCCTATGCCTACTATCTGAAGGCGCTCTGCTACTACGAGCAGATCTCCGACGTCGGCCGCGACCAGCGCGTCACGCAGCAGGCGCTCGAAGCGCTGGCCGAAGTGGTCAAGCGCTTCTCCGGATCGCCGTATGCGCGCGATGCGCGCCTGAAGGTCGAACTCGCTATCGACCATCTGGCCGGCAAGGAGATGGCCGTCGGCCGCTATTACCAGGCGAATCAGCAATACGTCGGGGCGATCAATCGCTACCGCGTCGTGATCGAGCGCTACCAGACGACCACCCATGTGCCGGAGGCGCTGCATCGGCTCGTCGAATGTTATCTGTCGCTGGGTGTGAAGAGCGAGGCCCAAGAGAACGCCGCCGTGCTCGGCTACAATTTTCCGGGCAGCGAATGGTACCAGGACAGCTACTTCCTGATGACCGGCGAAGGCCAAAAGCCGCCGGACGAGAAGTCCGGCTGGTTCTTTGGGCTGTTCTGACAGGGCTGCATGCTTGTCTCGCTTTCGATCCGTGACTTCGTCCTGATCGAGAAGCTCGACCTTGCCTTCGCGCGCGTCGGCAGGGGCGGCCTGGGAGTCCTCACCGGCGAGACCGGCGCCGGCAAGTCGATCCTGATCGATGCCCTCGGCCTTGCGATGGGCGCCCGCGCCGACTCCGCCGCCGTGCGGCGCGGCGCCCTCCAGGCCTCGGTGGCGGCGTCGTTCGACCTGCCCAAGGCCCATCCCGTCCATGCCATCCTGGCCGATCAGGGGCTGGGCGATGAGGACGTCCTGACTCTGCGCCGCACGATCGGCGCCGACGGGAGAGGACGCGCTTTCGTCAACGACCAACCGGCATCGGTCGGGCTGTTGCGCCGGCTCGGCGATACCCTGGTCGAAATCCAGGGACAGATGGAGCAGCATGGCCTGCTCGATGTCGCCACGCATCGCACCTCACTCGATGCCTTCGCGGGTCTGGAGAAGCACGCGGACGCCGTTCGCACGGCATGGCGGCAGTGGAGGGTGGCCGAGCAGGCGCGTGCCGAGGCGGAGGCGGCAGCCCAGGCGGCGCGGCGCGACGAGGATTTCCTGCGTCATGCCGTGACGGAACTGGAGGCGCTGGCACCGCAGGCCGACGACGAGGAGAAGCTTGCCTCCGAACGGCAATTGCTGCGCGCCGGCAGCACGCTGGGCGAGGCTGTGGCACAGGCGCTCGCCGAGCTGGAGCAGGGCCGGGGAACGCTTGCCGCCTTGCGCACGGCCCATCGCCTGATCGAGCGCAATGTCGACAAGGCCGCCGGTCGTCTCGATGCGTCGCTCGCTGTGCTCGACCGGGCGCTGAGCGAGGCCACCGAAGCGCAGGCGCAGCTGGAAGCGGCGCGAGACGCGCTGGAGTTCGATCCGGCGCGGCTGGAGAAGATTGAGGAGCGGCTGTTCGCACTGCGCGCCTTGGCACGCAAACACAACGTCCCTGTGGCGGAACTGGCCGTGTTCGCCGGGAAGATGACGGACCAGCTTGCCGCGCTCGACTCGGGCGAGGTCGGCCTGAGGCAGCTCGCGGCGGCGGCCAAGGCTGCGCGCGCGAGCTATGTGGCGGTCGCCGAGGCGCAATCGGCAGCCCGCCGCAAGGGTGCCACCCGGCTCGACCGGGCCGTGGCGGCCGAACTCGGGCCGCTCAAGCTCGAGAAGGCCAAGTTCGTCACCGAGCTGACGCCGCTGTCCGAGGCCGAATGGTCGGAGTCCGGCACCGACCGCATCCAGTTCATGGTCGCCACCAACCCCGGTACGCCGCCGGCGCCGATCGCCCGGATCGCATCGGGCGGTGAACTCTCGCGCTTCCTGCTGGCGCTAAAGGTCTGCCTGGCCAAGGTGGGCGATGCCGCCACCATCGTGTTCGACGAGGTCGACTCCGGCATTGGCGGCGCCACCGCGGCGGCCGTGGGTGAGCGCCTGAAAAGGCTCTCCCGCGACGTCCAGGTGCTGGTGGTGACTCATTCGCCGCAGGTCGCGGCCATCGCCGACCGGCACTGGCTGATCCGCAAAACCACGACCCGGAGTGCCGCCAGCACCGACGTGCTGGCGCTCGACGCCGAGGGCCGCCGCGAGGAGATCGCCCGCATGCTGTCGGGGGCCGAGGTGACGGCCGAGGCGCGGGCGGCGGCCGACCGCCTGCTGGCGACGGCGGAGTAGGCGGCGATGTCGCGTGCCGCCAAGGTCGTGGCTTCGCTCGCGGTCGACGAACTGACCGAGCGTCAGGCGCGGGCCGAACACAAGCGGCTGGCCGACGAAATCGCCCATCACGACAAGCTCTATCACGAGAAGGACGATCCGGAGATCTCGGATGCCGACTACGATCGGCTGCGCCAGCGGCTGAAGGCGATCGAGGAACGCTTCCCTCAACTCGTCGACATGTTCAGCCCGACGCAGAAGGTGGCGCCGACGCCGACCACGGCCTTCGCCAAGGTCAGGCACGTCCGCCCCATGCTGTCGCTCGACAATGCCTTCGCCGAGGAGGACTTGCAGGCCTTCCTCGAGAAGGTACACCGCGCGCTGGAGAAGGACACCGACCTCGCGGCGGACGCAGAAATCGCGCTTGCCTGCGAGCCCAAGATCGACGGGCTGTCGATCAGTCTGCGCTATGAGGACGGCGAACTCGTCGTCGGCGCCACACGCGGCGACGGAGCCACCGGCGAGGACGTCACGGCCAACCTGCGCACCGTGAAGGACATCCCGCAAACGCTGAAGCCTCACGGCAAGCAAGGGTTCCCGAAGTCGATCGACGTGCGCGGCGAGGTCTACAT
>JAUXST010000943.1 GCA_030679805.1 Reyranella sp.
AGGCCCTTGCCGCCCGTGGTCTTGCAGAAGGTTGCCAGGCCCAGCGCCTCGAGGCGCTTGCGGACTTCCAGGACGGCCCCGATCACCTCCGCGAATTTGACGTCGGGCGCGGGATCGAGATCGAACACCAGGCGGCCCGGCAGCTCCGGCTGACCGGGCTGGCAGTTCCAGGGATGCAGTTCGGTGGCGCCGAGCTGGGCCGCCGCCGCCAGGGCTTCCACGCGGTCGATCCGCAGGTAGGGCTTCCTGTCGCCCTTTATCTTCACCTCTTCGATCAGAGGCGAGGCGCCGGGCATCGCGTGGCGCTGGAAGAAGGTTTGGCCGGCAATACCGTCGGGTGTGCGCACGAGGGAGCAGGGCCTGCCTTTTAGATGGTCGATCATCCAGGCGCCCACGGTCTCGTAATAGCGGGCAAGGTCGAGCTTGGTGACGGGTGGCTTCTCGTCCGGCCACAGCGGCTTGTCGGGATGGGAAATCGAAACGCCCATGACGACAACGCCCATGGCGACCGCGGAGTCCGAACCGGACTTGGCCAGCTTCGCCTTCTTCGGCTTGGGCAGCGCCCTGCCGGCACCCGCCGCGATTTGCTCGAGGGTCCGCCCCGAGGCAATGGACCTGGGATCCTTCAGCAGCCTGTCGCCATCGCCTTCGCGCGCGGCGGCGTCGCGATGCTTGATCAGCAGCCAGTTGGTGCGCTTGCCTCCCCCTTTCCGTCCTCGTTCGCGATCGCCCTTCATGCGCACCAGCACCCAGCCGCCCCGGAGCCGCTCGCCCGCCAAGCTGAACTTGAGGTCGCCACGCCTCAGCCCCTGGTGCGGGTCGCCGTCGGGCAGCCAGTGGCCGCGATCCCACAGCTGCACCGTGCCGCCGCCGTACTGGCCTTCCGGGATGGTGCCCTCGAAGGTGCCGTAGTCGAGCGGATGATCCTCGACTTCGACCGCCAGGCGCTTGTCGTGCGGATCGAGCGAGGGCCCGCGCGTGACCGCCCACGACTTGAAGACGCCGTCGAGTTCGAGCCGGAAATCGTAATGCAGGCGGGTCGCATCGTGGCGCTGAACCACGAAGCGGAGCTGACCGGCGGCCGGCACGCCCGTTTTTCTCAGCGTCTTGCGCGCCATCTTGCCGCGCGGTTCGCCCGTTCGCGTGAAGTCGCGCTTGGCGCGATATTTCGTGAGATTGCCGTTGCGCATCGATCACCGCCTGTCGTCAACGATGGCTGAGCTGTTCAGTTCCTTCTTACTTGCCGATACAGAAGTCGCGAAAGATCACGTCCAAAAGTTCCTCGACCCGCACCGTACCGGTGATGCGGCCGATGGCGCGCAGCGCCAGCCGCAGGTCTTCGGCCGCCAGCGCGATCTCAGGGGCGATGAGCGCGCGGCCGAGCGACGCATGGGCCTCAGCCAGCGCCTCGCGGTGGCGCGCCCGGGTGAGCGGTGGCGCGCCGGCGCCCTCGTCCATCAGCAGCCCGGCCGAGCGTTCAAGTCGCGCCAGCAGGTCGGACAGACCTTGCCCGGAGCTTGCCGACAATGCCGCCACGTCGCCCGCGGCCTCGACCGGCGCGAGATCCATCTTGTTCACCACCACGAGATCGCGCGCCGGATCCCAGCCTTCGGTCGAGGCCGTGATCGCCTGCCGCACTGTCTTCCAGTCGCTCGAGGCGTCGAGCACGAGCACGCGCAGATCGGCGGCGGCGGCGCGGGCGCGGGCGCGGCGCACGCCTTCCTGCTCGATCGCGTCACCCGACTCGCGCAGGCCCGCAGTGTCGGCCAGCACCACCGGCCAGCCGCCGAGATCGAGATGCACTTCGATGACGTCGCGTGTCGTGCCGGCGGTTTCGGAAACGATGGCGGCGTCCCGGCGCGCCAGAAGATTGAGCAGCGAGGACTTGCCGGCGTTGGGAGGGCCGATGATGGCGATGTGCAATCCATCGCGCAGCCGCTCGCCGCGGCGGTCGGCGAGATGGGCGCCGATCCCCGCTTGCAGGCGCACGATGCCGTCGCGCGCGCCTTGGGCGAGGCCGGGCGGCAGGTCCTCGTCGGGAAAATCGATCGCCGCCTCGAGATGGGCGAGCGTGCCGAGGCCAAGCTTCCGCCACGCCTCGTAAAGCTTGTGCAGCGCACCATCCATCTGCTGCAGGGCAAGCCGCCGCTGCTGCTCGGTTTCGGCCGCAACAAGGTCGGCGATGCCCTCGGCTTCGGTGAGGTCGAGCCTGCCGTGCTCGAAAGCGCGGCGCGTGAACTCGCCCGGCTCCGCCAGCCGGCAGAGCTTTAGCCGCCGGATGGCTTCCAGCGCCGCGCCCACGACCGCCCGGCCGCCGTGCAGATGCAGCTCCGCCATCGTCTCGCCGGTCTCGGTGTGGGGCGCCTCGAACCACACCGCCAGGCCGCGGTCGATCGCCTCGCCGCTCAGCGGATCGTAGAGCGTGCGCAGGACCATGCGGCGCGGCGCCGGCAACGCAGGCTCGCGGGCCGACCGGCCACGCGCGAAGGCGCCCGGCTCGGTGAGGAAGACCAGCACGTCGGCCGCCCGCGGGCCGCTCAGCCGAATGACCGAAAGCGCACCCGGATGCGCCCGCGAGGGCCGAGGCGTGCCCAGCGCATAGATCGTGGCGCCGTCCATCTAAGTCCGCTTTTGCGGTGCCGGGCGGGCCGGCGCCGGCGCGGCGGGCGGTGGCCGCGCCACCACCTTGTCCGCGATCTTCTCGTAGAGGGATTCGGGGATCAGCCGGCGCTCGACCAGCTCGGTCTTGGCCTTGAACGGCCGCGCCCGGATGATGGCGTCGGCCCGCACCTCGCCGATGCCGTTGAGCGTCATCAGGTCGTCGCGGCTCGCGCTGTTGAGATCAATCAGGCTTGATGCCGGCGGCGGCGCACTCGGCGCCGGACGGCCCTGAGCTGCAGCGCCTACGACGCCCGCAAACACTACGACGACGGCAAGAAGCACGCGGCGCCTTAGCTGCCGGCGATGCCCCCGATGGACGATTGGGAAGCCACGAACCATGAAGTATAATAGCTGGCGGTATGTAACCCTGAAACAAGCGACTCAGGCGGCCGGGTTCCTGACCCCTCGCACCGGCTGACCAATGAACGCTGGCGACGAAATAGGATGATCCCAGGATTGCGGACCTATTCGGTGATGTCGAAAGCGAGGCAACCGCTTATCGACTTCATGACAGGTGCTCTGATGAGTTCTGGATGCAAGATCATCCATACCTCGTTGCCCGAAACCGCTCCGTTCATTGTTGCCTTCGAGACATCGACTGGCGAGCGTATGGGTATCGTCGCCTACGCATTCCTGGCTACGCGCACGCCGACAAAGAATCGACCCGCGGACGAGCGGAGCTTCCAGATCAAATACGGAAGCAAAGAGAGCTACCAGCAGGATAATGCACACGAGCTGTGGCAGGACCCTCTTGGAATGTTCACCACGCTACTCATTGGTATCGACCCCGAAAGTGGCTTCTGCGTCTCAGCCGATCCCATCGTGCACAGTCCAACCAAATTCTTCATCCGACTAGAGTTCAAAGACGAACACGCCGACGCGATTGCCGCCCATGGCTGGTTTGCTTGGGAAAGAGCGAAGCGGATCACACCCCTCAATGCACCGAGGGTCGAGACGCTCGTTGGCACGACACGGGAACGTTTTCTTGATCTCGTCCGTTTTGAACGCGCAGCGCGTGGCCTTGATCCGGGGAACCGGCTTATTCTCGCGGAAAATCATGCTCATTCGTTACCGATCGGCAGGATCATCACCGCCCAACCAGACGACAAGATAATCGAGTTGGCGAAGACGCATCCGCTAGCGAAGTATTTTGGCCTTTCGGCCGACGAGATCCTCGATCTCATTGCCGGAGCAAGCCGACTTCGGATGGCCGTCAGAGGGTGGGTGGCCGAAGAGCACTTGCGTGCAACGCTGGCTAGCGTCCCCGGCGTAACCCACTGCGAACGCCTCGACGAAGAAGGTAGCCCCGACCTCAAAGTTTCCTTTAGGAGCGGGCCATTGTTGACCATCGAATGCAAGAATGTGGCAAGAGACGTGGATAAGCACGGCAATCCCAAGATCGACTTTCAACGTACGCGCGCCGCGAAAGGGAATCCGTGCTCACGTTACTATCGACCGACTGATTTCGATGTTGTTGCTGGTTGTCTGCATGCAGTGACGAATTCCTGGGATTTCCGCTATGTGCTCCCTTCCGTGCTCGCTCCCCATAAGACTTGCGAGGGGAGAATCGCCAGCAATGTTCGTGTGGACAACCATTGGTTGGTGGATGCTCAAGAGATGTTCCGGATAGCGTATGCTGCTAAGGGCATAGCTCCATGAGCGCGTTGACGGCCATTAGCTTGTTCACCGGAGCAGGAGGCCTCGACTACGGATTTGAGGCAGCCGGCTTTCAAACCAACGTCGCCCTCGAACTCGATGAGCGGTGCTGCGAGACGTTGCGGCAGAACCGCCGTTGGCCCCTTATCGAGCACGACATCTCAACTGTTTCAACGACAGACCTTCTTGATTTGGCGAAGCTCGGGGTCGGTGAGGCCGACGTGCTTATCGGTGGGCCTCCTTGTCAGCCATTTTCGAAGTCCGGCTTTTGGGCGACAGGCGAAGCAAAACGCCTGAACGACCCCCGCGCTACGACGATCGAGTGCTACTTGCGAGTGCTTGCTGAAGCGCGGCCCCGTGCCTTCCTACTCGAGAATGTCGAGGGTCTCGGGTTTCGCGGCAAAGATGAGGGGCTGCAGCTCATTCATTCGCGCCTCGCTGCAATCAACGTCGCCCACGGCACAAACTATCGGGCAACCATTGCAACACTTAACGCAGCAGATTTTGGTGTACCTCAGTTGCGGCGCAGAGTGTTTGTTATCGGTTTCCGCGATGGTTCCTCGTTCTCCTTCCCGAAGCCCACGCACGTTGACGTCACGGCGAATGAAGATGCTGAGGATCGCGCGGCCTACCTGACAGTCTGGGACGCGATCCATGACCTTCCAGAACCAGACGATCCTTCGGTGGTCATGAAAGGAAAGTGGGCAGACCTATTGCCTACAATTCCCGAGGGCCAAAACTACCTCTGGCACACAGATCGCGGTGGGGGGGAACCACTTTTTGGGTGGAGACGACGTTACTGGTCATTTCTACTTAAGCTCGCGAAAGCCCAGCCAGCTTGGACAATACAAGCGCAGCCCGGACCCGCTACTGGGCCATTTCACTGGAACAATCGTCGATTGACGATGCGCGAAATGGCAAGGCTACAGACTTTCCCTGATAGCGTGAACATCACCGGTAGTATCGCGGACGTTCAGCGGCAGCTTGGCAATGCTGTTCCATCGTTGCTTGCTGAAACACTGGCGAGATCCATTGCTTCCCACCTTCGCGATCAGCCCGTGCCCGACGCACCACTTACTCTTGCAATTCGACCTGCATCGACCGTCGCTCCGCCGCCACCTCCGGCAGCCACAGTGCCAGTGCACTTCTTGGCATTGCGCGGCGAACATGATGCCCACCCAGGGACAGGCAAGGGCGCTCGGGCATCCGCACGGAATTTGGTACCTGCAGCCGAATAGGCCGACGGCGACCCTCAGCAAACACTATCTCACGATCTCGTCCCAGGCGGGACTGGCCACGCGGGATTGGGACGCTCGGCAAAGGGCACCTTCCAGCGCTGGTAGTTCGACCGGTCGATCAGCTCGGCCGGCACCATGATTTCGGACGGCACGGCTTTTCCATCGAGGTGACGGAGCGCCGCCCGGGTGGCGATGGCGGCGATGTTGAAGGCGCTGAAATCGACGCTGGCCAGCATGCGGCCGTGCTCGATGTGGTCGATCGCGGCGGGCAGGCCGTTGACGCCCACCACCTGCGCCGTCCGCCCCGCCTCGGCCAGCGCTTCCAGGGCGCCGAAAGCCATGACGTCGTTGGCGCACCAGACGCCGTCGATGCGCGGATGGTCCTTCAGCAACCCGGCCATCGCCGTCCGCGCCGGCGGCGCCATGAGATAGCCGACACGCGCGCCCAGCAATTCGATGCCGGGATGTTCCGCCACAGCGCGCTTCAGCCCCACGGTGCGGTCGCGGGCGGTGGGCGCGCTCGGCGTGCCGTCGAGGGCGACGATGCCGCCCGTGCCACCCAGGCCCTGGATCAACGCCTTGGCCGCTGTATAGCCAACGCCGACGTCGTCGGAGCCCACGAAAGTGAGCGCTTTGCCCTTCATGCGATTGATGATGAGCACGACCGGAATCCCCGCCGCGGCGAAGCGCGCCAGATCCTCCGCCATCGCCACGTCGTCGGAGGGATTGAGGAGGACGGCGTCCG
>JAUXST010000691.1 GCA_030679805.1 Reyranella sp.
GATCATTCCAAAGGCGATCTGTGTGCCTTTGAAATACTCACTCGCCATCCTCGGAAATTCTGACCATTCCTTGAATTTGATGACGCCTTTCAGGGTCTTGGCGCCCTCGACTTCTACTCCATGCTCATCGAAACATTGAAGCAGCTTCGCCGCGAATTCGATCCATAGTTGGGAATCGGATTTCACATTCCAAGGATTATACCAAACGACAAGGTGCCCATCTGATGCCGCACTACGAGCGACCCAGTTGGCTACTGACGTCTTACCTTCTCCCCATTTCCCAAGCAGCCCAACCCTCACTGACCAATCGATCGGCAGTTCGGTGAGCAAGCTATATGTTCGCGAAGCTAACTGTGATCGATCTAGTCGATCGCTATCGACATCCAATTTGGGCGCATCAAACCCAAGGGAGTCTGCTGGTGGCGGCAAAAGCGGAGCGATTGCACTTTTCGCACGCTCATAGAGCCGGGAAAGGGAAGTCAGAATTCTAGTCAAAGCCCCAGCATCGCCTTCGCCAGCACGTTGCGCTGAACCTCGGACGAGCCGCCGTAGATCGTGGTCTTGCGGGTGTTGAAGTAGCGCGGCGAGACGTCGTCGACGTATTCGCCGCCGACCGGGACCACGTTGCTGTCGTAGTTCCGGAGCTCGGTGAAGGGCGTGCCGTACCAGCCGACCGCTTCGACGGCGAGCTCCGTCACCTTCTGGCCGACTTCCGTGCCGCGCATTTTGACGACCGAGCCCATGTTGCCGGGCGCGTCGCCGGTTTTTAGGCTGGAATAGAACATCATCTCGTTCATCTCGATGGCATCGATCTCCATCTCCAGCGCCGCCACCTTCTCGCGCCACTTCGGATCGGCCGATAGCGGCTCGCCGGCATCGAGTTGCGTATGGGCGAGTTCCTTCAGGTGACGAAACGCCTTGCGCAGGCGCGGGCCGAACGCCTGGCCGCCGCGCTCGAACTCGAGCAGGTACTTGGCGTAGGTCCAGCCCTTGTTCTCCTCGCCGACGCGGTTCTCGACCGGCACCTTCACGTCGGTGAAAAAGACCTGGTTGACCTCGTGGCGCATTGGCGTGCGCGTGCCGTCGACCAGATAGATCGGGTCGACCTTGATACCGGGCGACTTCATGTCGATCAGCAGGAACGAGATGCCTTCCTGGCGCTTGCCCTCGTTCGAGGTCCGCACCAGGCAGAAGATCCAGTCCGCCCAATGGGCGTTCGTCGTCCAGATCTTCTGGCCATTGACGAGGTAGTGATCGCCGTGAAGTTCCGCCTTGGTCCGCAGGCTCGCCAGATCGGAGCCCGAGCCCGGCTCGGAATAGCCCTGGCACCACAGTTCCTCGGCCGCGGCGATCTTCGGCAGAAAGCGCTTCTTCTGCGCCTCGCTGCCGAACTTCATCAGGACCGGCGCCACCATTTTTATGCTGAACGAGGAGAGATAGGGCGAGTCGGCGCGCGCCATCTCCATCTCGAAGATGAATTTCTGCGTAGAATTCCAGCCCGGCCCGCCATATTCCTGCGGCCAGTTGGGGCAGAGCCAGCCCCTGCCCGCGAGCTTCTTCTGCCACTGCACCAGTCGCTCCTTGGAGACGTGGCTGGCTCGGCTGCGGCGGCTTTCCTCCGCCACTTCGGGCGGCATGTTGGCGGCGATCCAGTCGCGGACCTCGCGCTGGAAGGCGAGTTCGGATTCGTTGAAGGCTAGGCGCATCGTTGTTCTCCCGACCCCCTCCGCCCCTTCGGGGCACCTCCCCCGCAGACGGGGGAGGAGGTCAATATTCTTGTCTTCCCCCGTCTGCGGAGGAAGGTGGCGCGGAGCGCCGGAAGGGGGTCAGAGCCCCAGCATCACCTTCGACATGATCCCGCGCTGCACTTCCGACGAGCCACCGTAGATCGTCATCTTGCGGCCATTGAAATAGCGCGGCGCCAGCACGTCGACGCCCTCGGGGCCGATCGGTTCGACATTGGCGTTCCAGGCGCGCTGCTCGGGGAACGGGATGCTGTAGTAGCCCGCAGCCTCGACGGCGGACTCCTGGACCTGCTGCATCACCTCGGTGCCGCGCAGCTTGATCATCGACGACAGCGGACCCGGGTTCTGGCCCGACGCCAGCTTCGAATAGAACTCCTGCTCGAACATTTCGAGGCCGGAGATTTCTATGTCCATGCGGGCGAGCTTCTCGCGCCATCCCGCGTCGGCCATGATCGAGTCCTCGCCTTCCGGCATCGACTGCGCCAGGCGTTTCAGTTTCTCGAAGCCCGAGCGCAGGCGCGGGCTATAGGGATTGCCGCCGCGCTCGAACTCGAGCAGGTACTTGGCGTAGGTCCAGCCCATGTTCTCTTCGCCGACCCGGTTCTCGACCGGCACCTTCACGTCGGTGAGGAAGACCGAGTTCACCTCCTGCGTGCCGGCGCGGTTGCCGTCCGAGGTGATGATGGGCTCGACCGAGATGCCGGGCGTCTTCATGTCGATCAGCAGGAACGAGATGCCCTCCTGGCGCTTGCCCTCGTTCGACGTCCGCACCAGGCAGAAGATCCAGTCGGCGGTCTGGGCGAGCGTGGTCCAGGTCTTCTGGCCGTTCACGATGTAATGGTCGCCGTGGAGTTCGGCCTTGGTGCGCAGGCTGGCGAGATCGGAGCCGGAGCCCGGCTCGGAGTAGCCCTGGCACCAGATCAGGTCGGAGTTCAGCATCGGCGGCAGGTGGCGCGCCTTCTGTTCGGCCGAGCCGTATTTCATGATCACGGGCGCACACATCTTGGGGCCGAACGGCGAGGTGCCGGGCGCGCCGGCCTTCGCCATTTCCATCTCGAAGATGTACTTCTGCGTCGTGGTGAAGCCCGGCCCGCCGAATTCCTTGGGCCAGCCGGTGCACAGCCAGCCCTTCTTCGCCAGGCGCTTCTGCCAGTCGATCAGGCGTTCCTTGGGCATGTAGGCGTTCCGGCCGACCTTCGACTCGCCCATGATCTCGGGCGTCAGGTTCTCCTTCAGCCAGCTCCGCACTTCCTGCTGGAAGGCCAGTTCTTCCTTGCCGAATGTCAGGTCCATTGGGGGACTCCTTTGTGGCCCGTATTCTATTCGCGCTTCCAGCCCCGAGGGAAGTCCAAGGGGAAGCCCGTCAGTAGGTCGTTCCCGTGGGACCGAAGCCGGTGATCTGCAGCACGACATCGCTCTCGCGCGTCTCGGCAAAATGCGGATCGCTGGGCGGTTCGGTGTAGAAGCTGCCGGGCGGCAGGGCACGCAGCGCCGCTGCATCGAACGTCGGCCCGTAGCCGAAATACCAGGTGCCCGAGATCACCGTGCCAATGCGATCGTCCGGGTGAGTGTGGGCCGCGATGCGCGTTCCAGCGGGAATGCGCAACATGATGGTGTAGAGGCCGGCCTTCGTCGGATCGCCTTTCAGCACGATCGTCTGGATGGCGGCGATGCCCGACGTGCCGGCCCCTGCCGACCCTGCCGCGGAGAAGTCGAATTCGGCCGGCGCGAGCCGCTGCCGGGACGGCGGCGTCTGGGCGTCGGCCGATGAGGCGAACGCGGCCAGAACCAGCGCGAATGCCAGGCGTTTCATTTGGCGAGGAACGCCACGATCATGGCCACCGTTGCATCGGGGTTTTCCTCCATGATCCAATGGCCCGAATTGGGCACGATCTCCGTCCGCACGTCTGACGCGACATATTTCATGACGTCGCCCATGGTCGCGCCAAAGGATTTCTCGCCGCCCACCGCCAACACCGGCATCCCGAGCTTGGTGACGCCGAACTTCGCATTGTCGATCGCGTCCTGCGCAAATGCCTTGAACTGCGCGAAGCCCGCGCGCATCCCGAGCGGCGCTGCATAGCGCGACGCGTAGAAGTCGCGCGCGGCCTCGCCGAACTTCTTGGGGTCGGCCGAGAATTCGTTCCAGAAGCGGTCGAGATAGATGCGTTCGCGGCCGGCGACCAGCCGCTCCGCGTCGGGGCCGCCGAACGAGAAATGCCAGAGCAGCGGATTGCGCAGGATCTCGTTCCACGGACCGATGCCGGGCAGCGGCGCGTCGATCACCGCGAGCTTCGCCGTATCGGCGGGAAACTGGGCGGCGTAGGCGTAGGCCACCATGTTGCCGATGTCGTGCGCGACGATGGCGGTCCGGCCGATGCCGAGCTTCTCCAGCACCACGCGGATGTCGTCTCGCGCCTGGCTCGCCTTCTCATAGCCGGCGGCCGGCTTGGACGAAAGGCCGAGGCCGCGCAGGTCGGGCACGATGACGGTCCGGGTCGGCGCCAGCGCGGCGGCCAGAGGCCCCCACATCTCGCCGGTCTCACCATAACCGTGTAGCAGCAGGACGGGCGGTCCCTTGCCGCCGACGCGGACATGGATTTCTGCGCCGTTGGTGGCGATCATCTGGCCCTGAAAGGCAGCCGGCAGCGCCGGAATGTCGGAATGCGTCATTCCGAATCCCTGCCCCGTCCTGCCGCCATTGTCGAGTGACGATCAAAGGTCAAATTGGTGGCGCGTCAGCGCCAGGTCACTCCGGCCTGGCGCCGGATGCCTTCACGATCGGATCCCAGAACGCCATTTGCTCGTCGAAGAATTTCTTTGCAGACGCCGGCGTCGATTGCATCGGCTCGATGGCGAGTTCACCCATCCTCTTGACCACATCGGGGTTTCGCAGCGCCTGGTTGAAGGCGGCATTGAGCTTGTCGACGATCGGACGGGGCGTCGCGGCCGGCGCCTGGGCCACGTACCAGGTGTTGAGCGAGAACTTGAAGCCCGCCGCCTCCTCGACCGTTGGCACGTTGGGAAGCTGAGGCAGGCGCTTGTCGGCCGCCACCGCCAGCACGCACAGCTTGCCACCGTCAATAAAACCCTTGCTGGAGCCCAGCGTGTCCATCTGGAAGGCATGCCGGCCGGCGATGGTGTCGATCATGCCGGGCGCGGAGCCGCGATAGGGCACGTGCAGCGCTTTTACGCCGGCGCGCTCGAGCAACAGGTAGCCCGCGAGATGGATCATCCCGCCGTTGCCTGAGGACGCATAGGAATACTTCTCGGGCTCCTTGCGCAAGGCCTCGATCAGGTCGGGCAGCGTCTTGGCGCCATCGGTCGGCACAACGACGATCAACGGCACGCTCGCCACGTAGGAGACGCCGGTGAAGGCCGTGAGCGGGTCGTAGCCCAGCGCCTTACCGTAGAGCGCCGGCGTCAGGGCATTGGTCGAAGGCGCCATCAGGATCGTGTAGCCGTCGGGTCTGGAATCGGCGACCGAGGCCGTGCCGATATTGCCGCTGGCGCCGGCCTTGTTCTCGATCACGACCGACTGGCCCAGGATGCCACTGAGCTGGGGCTGCAGGATGCGGGCGACCACGTCGGTCGGCCCGCCGGCTCCGGCAGGCACCAGGAGACGGATCGGCCGATCAGGGTAGCTGGTTTGCGCTATCGCCCGCGACGACACCGCGACGCCCATTGCTGCCGCCAGGGCCTGCCGGCGTCCGATGACTGTCATGCTTTCCTCCCTTTTGGCGCCACTCTAGGGCTATGCTCCGATCAGGCAAACGGAGGGAACCGCATGGCAAACCGCATCAACCGGGCCATCGAGCTCTTGGAAGCCGACCAGGCGCTCTACTACGACGGCCCGCATACGGGGCACGTGCTGACCTACGAGCAGGGCCACAAGGACGCCCGGACCTGGGCCGACTACATCAACGTCGGCATGGAGCACGGCGCCTTCGACATGACCGGGCTGGAAGAATACATGCGCGGGCTGGTCGCGGCCGGGCCGACCAACTCCGGCCACCGCACGCCGACGGTGATCGTCGAAGCGCCGGTCAACGGTATCGACGGGCCGAACGTCGCCTTCAACGCCTGGCAGTTCCGCCAGATCCTGGCCCGCGGCGTCCACGGCATCCTGCTCTGCCAGGCCGAGTCGGCCGAGGCCGTGCGCGAGTTCGTGCGCGCCTGCCGCTTCCCGCACCACAAGGCAGGCGTCGACAAGATCGGCACCGGCACGCGCGGGCGCGGTTCGGAGCCCACCGCCGCTCCGGTCTGGGGCATTGATCAACAAGAGTATTTTGCCCGCTGCGAGCCTTGGCCGCTCAGTCCGAAGGGCGAGCTTCTGCTCGGCGTCAAGATCGAGAGTCCCCCCGGAGTCGCAAACTGCGAGGATATTTTGGCGGTGCCTGGATTGGGTTTTGCCGAGCTAGGACCAGGCGATTTGGGCCTGTCGCTCAGCTACACGACGCTGCAGCGCCGCCCCTACCCGCCCGAGATGGAAGCCGCTCGAGCCAAGGTCTTCGCCGCCTGTCGGAAGAACAAGCTCGCCTTCCTGGAAGGTGCCACGCCGGACAAGATCGTCGCCAGCCTCGACGAGGGCGTGCGCGTGATCAGCGGCCACAATCCTGAAGTCGCCCGCATCGGCCGCGCCCATCAGAAGAGGACGATGCCAGTTTAGGCAATATCTCCTTCATGTTCCTCTCCGCCCGCGCAGCGGCTAGGGGATTCACACAACTTAAAAATGAGATTCTGCATCAAGGACTTAGGTCGTGGTCGAATTACGATCATTGGCACTCGCCATCCAAGCGCAACCCTTGAAAGGACTCGCTTTTTCACCGGTCATTGCGAGGCGCCCGAAAGATGTGTGAATGCCCTAGCCGCGCAGCGGGGGGAGAGGCTAGGAGAGGTGGGTCATGGATCTTCGCGCAATACGCGCTCGATTTCGGCCCATATACCTTCCAGATTCTGCACGACTTCATTGGCCCAGAACCTCAGCACTCGCCAGCCTTCCCGTTCGATCGCTGCGGGTCGACGTGCGTCCGCCTCAAGTTGAAACGCATGGTGAGCACCATCGACTTCGATGACGAACTTCCTGGAAACGCACGCAAAGTCGGCGAAGTACGGCCCGATCGGATGTTGACGTCGGAACTTCACACCGCTCATTCGTTTGGCTCACAGCAATTCCCAGCAGACCTGCTCGGCGCGACTGCTCCCTCGACGAAGATCTCTCGGTACGGTGCTCGGTCACACACCCACCTCTCCTAGCCTCTCCGCCCGCTACAGGCGCCTGTGAAGGCGCCTGTAGCGGGCGGAGAGGAACATGAGGAAGAATTAGACCGCAATCACCACGCCATCGTGGCCCGGGTCGGCGCCGCCATCGAGGCCATCGGCGTGGATGCGGATGGCGTGGACCGCAGCAAAGCCGAAGCCGTAGGGGCTGCGCACCACGGGATAGCCCTGCCCCTTCAGCTCGCGTTCAACCCTGCCCTGGATACGGTTGGAAATGTCGATCGTGTCCGAGGTCGCGGAGAAGCGCGGCGCGCTCACCGCCTCGACCATGGTCATGTCGAAATCGAGCGCGTTCAGGATCACGTGCAGCACGCCCATGGCGATCTGCGTGGCGCCGGGCGCGCCGATGATGAGATGAGGCTTGCCGTCCTTGAAGAGGATCGACGGCACCACGGAACTGAACCGCGCCTTGCCCGGGGCGATGGAGCCTGCCCGGCCCGGGCGCGGGTCGAACACGCCCATGCAGCCATTGTACATGAAGCCCAGGCCCGGCGTAACGACGCCCGAGGGCATGCCCAGCGAATGGGTCATGGTGAAACAGTTGCCGTCCTTGTCGAGAACGGAGATGTGCGTCGTGTCCTTTGAGATGGCGCCCGTGTTGAAGCGCGGCACGGTGGCCTTCACGCCACGCGCGATCTCGTCGGCCAAATCCTTCGCATAGGCCTTCGATGTCAGTCGCTCGACCGGCACCTCCACGAACCTGGGGTCGCCCACGTGGGCGTCCTTGTCGATCGTGGCGCGTTTCATCGCCTCGCTGACGATGCGCAGATATTCTGCCGAATTGTGCTCCGTCCCGCGGAGATCGAAGTTCTCCAGGATGTTCAGCATCTCGATCAGCATCACGCCGCCGCCCGGCGGCTGGTTGGACGACACCTTGTAGCCGCGATAGTCGCCCCACAGCGGCGCGTTGTGCGTGGGCTTCCAGGCCTTGAGATCCTCCAGCGACAGAAGCGCCTCGTTCTTCTTCATGTCCTCGGCGATCGCCTGCGCGATCTCGCCCGCATAGAACGCATCGGCGCCGCCCTTGGCGATGGCGCGCAAGGTCTGGCCATAGTCGCGGTTGACGACGGTATCGCCGACGCGCTTGGGCGTCCCGTCGGGCCGGCAGTAGAGCGCGCGCGCCGCCGGAGTGAAGCCGGTGCGCTCGAAGTTGGGCGCGCGGCCAAAGGCGCCGTCGTCCGACCACCAGTAGTGAACGTGCGGTCGCACCGTCCAACCGTTCTCGGCCCAGGCGATCGCAGGCTCGACGATGCGCGACCACG
>JAUXST010000007.1 GCA_030679805.1 Reyranella sp.
AGAAAGCCGCAGCTTGTGGAAAGCCCGACCGCACCTTCGCTCGCCAGCGCCTCGGCATTAGCCTTCAACGCCGCCAGCACGCGCGGCCGGTCGGGTTGCGTCGTCACGGCATCGCTCGATCCGATGCCCTCCATCTTGCGGAAGATCACCGGGAAGTCGAACGAGGCCGCATTGCCGATGTCGCCCACGATGCGCGGAAAGCGCGTGTCGAGCATCAGGATGCCCAAGGGACATGTGAGAGGTGGACGCTCAGACATTGCGCCGCGCGATCGCCTTGCCGGCAACATAGCCGAAGGTGAGGTAGGGACCGATCGTCGTGCCGGCACCGACCGCCTTGGTGCCGATCGGGCTCGCCGCGGCGAGGCCGGCGCAGTAGAGCCCGCCGATCACGCTGCGGTCGGGTCGCAGCACCTGGCCGTGCCGGTTGGTGCGCGGCCCGCCCTTGGTGCCGAGGCTGACATAGAGGAAGGGCGCGGCATAAAACGGTCCGACCTCGACCGTGCCCAGCGCGCGGTCCTTGGTATAGAAGCGCTCCCACACGGTCTCGCCGCGATGGAAGTCGCGATCGACGCCCTCCTTCGACCAGCCGTTGAAGCGATCGACCGAGGCACGAAGCGCCTGCGGATCAAGCCCGATCTCCACCGCCAGCGCCTCGATCGTGCGGGCCTTGCGGATAAAGCCCTTCTCCTTGGAGCCGAAGTGCATGGAGAGCGTCATCGCCTTGGCGTAGCGAGAATCGAAGATGCGCCACGCCGGCAGATGCATCGGCTTGCCGTCGGCGCCGCGTTCGTCGACCGCGACGCCCAGCGCCGGACTGCCCTCGCTCACGAACCGCTTTGCGTGGCGGTTCACCAGGATGACGTGCGGCGCATAGGTTTCCAGCAGCGGCTGGGCATGGCGGCGGCCCTCGTAGGTGGTGAAGGTCGCGGGCGAGATCAGCGCCTGGTCCATGTGCGCGAGCTCCGCCCCCGCCTCGGCCGCCATTGCCTGGCCGTCGCCGGTGTTGGTGTCGGGCGCGCCGGTGAGATCGAGTCCCGGGAAGTGCTTGGCCATCAGCTCGCGGTTCCAGTCAAAGCCACCGGTCGCCAGCACCACGCCGCGGTCGGCGCGGATTGTGCGCTTCTCGCCGTCGATCGTGGCCTCGACACCCGCGACCGAATCGCCGTCCATCACCAGCCGCGTCACCGGCGCTTCAAGTTGGATAACGCAGCCCTTGTCGAGACAGCCGCGCGCCAGGCCCACGATCAGCGCATTGCCCGCGCCGACGCGCGCCGTCAGCAGCCGCCACAGCAAGGTGGGTGCCATGCCGAGCGCGCCGCGCACCGGGTTCTTCAGCACGCCATCGACCAGTTCGCGATAGGTGAAGAGCTGCGTCTTCACCGAGGGGCGCACGCGGTTCCACAGGCGGCCCAGCAGAAAGCGGCTGATCGGTCGCGTCGACACCATGCGGCCGAACTTCTTGCCGCCCGGCGCCTCGGCATAGAGATCGGGATGATTGACCAGTTCGAAGCGGAGCGGCGTCTCGTCTTCGAGGAACTTCAGCATCGACGCCGACTGTTCGGCCAGCACCTGCCACAGCTCGTCCTCGTCCTTCTGCCAGCCGGGCGGCGCCGCTCCCCTTATATAGTCGAGCGTCTCCTCGGGAGAATCGCCGATGCCCGCCGCCGCCATGTGATGATTGCCTGGTACCCAGGTGCCGGCGCCCGACATCGCCGTGGTGCCGCCCAGCCAGCGCGACTTCTCCAGCACGACGACGCGTGCTCCGTCATGGGCGGCCGCCAGCGCCGCCGACAGACCGGCTGCGCCGGACCCGACCACGATCACGTCGCACTCGAGGGGTAGCTGGGAGCTCATGTTCCTCTCCCCCTCACGGGGGAGAGGAACATGACAGAGAGGAAGAAGGTCACGGCTCAGGCCACTTCTTCTGCGGGGCGCGCGCGGTTTCGAACCAGCGTGAGAGGCGCATGACTCCGAGATCGTCGAAGCGGCGGCCGGCGATCTGCAGGCCGATCGGCTTGCCTTCCCCGGTGTAGCCGCAGTTGATCGAGGACGCGGGCTGCTCGCTCATATTGTAGGGCAGGGTGAAGCCGATATGGTCCATCGCGCGGTTGACGTCGTTGGAGGGCATCTCCCACTCGGCCGGGAAGGTCGGCACCGGCGAGGTCGGCGACAGCACGAAGTCGAAAGGCAGCGTCGCCTTCACCGTGGCGGCGCGCATCGCCATGTAGTTGTTGACGCCGCGGATCACCATCACGCCCGAGACGTCGGCGCCGCCGCGGCACCAGTCGGCGATGAAGGGCAGGACCTTGGCCTGCTTCTCATGG
>JAUXST010000694.1 GCA_030679805.1 Reyranella sp.
GCTTGGCCAGTTCGTCGCGCACGGTGCGGATCAGTCCCGCCTTTCTGATCAGCAGCTCCGCGAGTTCGATCTTGGCGGACTGGTTCGGCACGAATGGTTCTCCAGACTGGGCGTTTCGCTCAGCCTACTGTGCGTGAATGGACGATGGCCGACAAGGGCGATGCGTCACGATGGCTCCAGAGACGATGGCCCCCGACCCTCGGCAGCTAGAGCCTCAGCAGCCAGGCCTCGACGCTTCCCTTGCCTTTGACCTCGATGGCCCCGCGCGACTCGAAGGCACACAGGCCCTTCAGCTTCTCGTAGACCGGGCGCGTGACCTGGACCGAGTCGGGGATTCCACCCGATTCCATCCGGCTGGCGAGGTTCACGGTGTCGCCCCACAGATCATAGATGTACTTGCTCTTGCCGATGACGCCGGCCACCACGGGGCCGCTGTTGATGCCGACGCGCAGCTTCATGTCGACCTGGTGCTCCAGCGCATGCTCGCGCGTGATGTGGACCATGCGGATCGCCATGCGCACCATGCGTTCGGCGTGGTTGGCCACGGGCACGGGCAGACCGCAGACCGCCATGTAGGCATCGCCCACGGTCTTTATCTTCTCGATGCCGAGTTCCTGGGCCGCCACGTCGAAGCGCGTGAACAGGCCGTTGAGCAGCGTCACGACTTCCTGCGGCGGCATTTCCGACGATAGCGCAGTGAAGCCCACGAGATCGGCGAAGGAGACGGTGACCTCGGCGAAACCGTCGGCGATGCGCTGTTCTCCGCCGCGCAGCCGGTTGGCGATCGGCGCCGGCAGGACGTTGAGCAGGAGTTCCTCGTTCTCGCGGTTCTTGCCTTCGATCACGATGTTCTTCTCGCGCAGCTCGTCGACCATGCCGTTGAAGGCGACACAGAGTTGGCCGATCTCGTCGCGGCTGCGCACCGGCACCTTGGCGCCGTAGTCGCCGGCCGCGAAGCGCTTCACGCCGGCAGTCAGGTCGTGCAGCGGCCCGAGCAGCGCGCGCGACAGCCAGCCGCTGGTCGCGATCACCACCAGGAGCGCAAGGCCGCCGACGACCGCCAGGTCCTGTCGCAGACGGTAGACCGGCGCGAAGGCCTCGGCGCTGTCGATCTTGGCGATGAGCGCCCACTTGAGTCCGGGGATCGAGAGCGGGCCCCAGGACGCAAGCGTCGGCACTCCGCGATAGCCGATGATCTCGCCGGTCCCCTCGACGCCCGCCAGGGCTGAGCGGCTGGCCTTGGTATCGACGCGCTGGATCAGGATCGGCGTGTCGAAGCGGCGGATCGCGTCCATCTCCGCCTCCGACGTACCGACCGCCTTCAGCTCCGCGAAATAGTGGTCGCGATTCTCGTAAAATGCCCGCGGCGCCGACCGCACCAGATGGTCGGGGCCAACGAGATAGGCTTCGCCGGTGGCGCCGAAGCCTTCGTGGCTCCAGCGGCGGTCGCCGGTCACGACCTTGTCGATCTCGTTGTCCGACAATTGCGCGATCAGAACGCCGATCACGACTCCCTCGTCGATCACCGGCGCCGCCATGAAGGCCGTCGGCTCGCCGCCGGACGGCGCGTACAGCGCGAAGTCCTCGAGGCAAACCGCCGACCGGTCGGCCGAGCCGGCACAGCGGGCGACCGCCGCGGCGACATTCGTCTTGCGATAGGGCCCGATCTGGGTGGAGGTGGCGAAATCCACCTCCTTGTCGACAGCGTAGATCAGGCGACCCGACTTGGCGTCGGCAATCATGAAATCATCGAAGCCAAGGGTGGTGGCGGCAGCGCGCATCAACGGGTGATAGACGGCGTGCAGCTTGCTGTAGCGACTGCCGTCGCCGGCGTCGTCGAGCAGGCGCCGCCGCTCCTCGGGATGCGGATTGGTCACGACATAGTGGTACTGGAGGTAATTGCCGCCGGACCCGACCGGCAGGTAGTCGGCCACCGGCGGTTCCTTGCCGAGGACGCGGCTGATCGCCGGCAGGAAATGCGCACTGTACCAGTCGCTCACCTTCTGCCGCATCTCGTCGGCCAGGGGCTCGCGGTCGAGCTCGTTGAAGGCGACACGAAACTCGCGCGTCGACTCGACCACCATCTTGGATGTGGCGAGAAGGCGCAGCTCGGCATGGATGTTGCGGAAGTAGGTCTCGACCTGACGGGCCTTGATCTCGCGTGCCGTCGTGAGCTGGTTGTAGATCGCCTGCTCCAGCGCGTCGCGCGCCCGGACGTAGCCGAGAATGCCGGTGACGAGGACGGCGATCGCCCCCAGCAGGGTCAGGATCGCGAACAGCCTGAGCCCCAACCCCCAGCGCACGGGACGATTGGAAGCGGCGTGGCTGTCGCTGCCGACGGACAAGCCTTATCCCTTCTTTGGCGTGTAGGCGCCGCCCGACGAGGCCGCGCGCACCTCGGCCGCGGTCTTGGCCTTGCGCAGAAGGACGAGCCTGGCCGCTTCATCGTCGAGCATGGCGCGGGCATTCTTGACGACCGCGGCGGCATGCTGCGGCGGGAATTTCACCGCCCCGTTCTCGTCCATGTGGACGAGATCGCCCGGCGCCACATCCATGCCGCCGACCGAGACCGGGACGTTGACCGACTGCACCGCCATCTCGCCGTGGCCGGCGGTGACGCCGCCCAGCAGCAGCTGGAAGTTCAACCTGCGAATGGCATCGACGTCGCGCGACGGGCCGTTCGACAGCATGCCGACGCAGCCCACCGCTATCATCGAGCTGATCATCATCTCGCCGGCGAGACCCGCCTTGGCCATCAGCTCGGGCGGCCATTTCTGCTGGATGACCAGGATGGTCGGCTTCTTCATCGCATCGAGCGCATCGATCACGTCCATGAAGGAAAGCCGGCCGGCATAGTTGGGGTCAGGCAGTCCGTAGACGCAGGTCACGGCGTGGCCGACGATCGCCCCCATCTCGGGATAGATGCAGCGGATCGAGGTGTCGGTGTACCAGTTCTCGGTCCAGGGATTGTAGAGCCCGAGGCACAGCGGATTCTTCGGGTAGGTCGCCACCACGTTGGTGATGGTGGGCGTGTCGATCTTGCGCAGTTCGGCAAAGATCCGGTCGTCGACGCTCTCGGTCATAGCAGGCGTTTCCCCTGGTTGGTTCAGCCGTTCTTCGCGCGAATGGCGGCGACGGGCAAGGCCGCCGGCAGCCCGGCATCATGGCCCGGCATCATGGAACGAAAATCAGGAAGATGAAGGTCGCGAACAGGACCAGATGCACGAAGCCCGGCAGTATGTTGGTCCGCCCACCACCGAACGTCACGAGGCTGACGGCGAAAGTGAGCACCAGCAGCACGGTATCGTGCATGTCGATGCCGAGTTCCAGCGGCTGGTGCAGCACGAGCGCGAGCGCGCTGACGGCCGGAATGGTGAGGCCGATCGTGGCCAGCGACGATCCGAGGGCGAGATTGAGGCTCTTCTGCAGTTCGTTGCGCCGGGCCGATCGCAGCGCCGCCAGGGTCTCAGGCAGCAGCACCAGCAACGCCACCAGAAGCCCCACGGCCTCGACCGGTGCGCCCGCTGACTTGACCCCGGCCTCGACGGCGCCCGCAAAGCTCTTGGCCAGCAGCACGACGGCGGCAAGGGCGGCCAGGAGCAGCGCGACGCTCTCCCAGAATTGGCGCGCCGACGGCCCTTCGGCGGCGCCATCGTCGGACGCTGCGTCGCCTGTGTCCGACAGGAAATAGTCGCGGTGACGCACCGTCTGGACGTAGAGAAACACGCCATAGAGCAACAATGTCACCAGGCTGACGAAGCCGAGCTGGACGGGTGAATAGAACGGGCCCGGCGCGCTGGTCGTGTAGGTCGGCAGAAGAAGCGCCAGCGACGCCAGCGGCATCAGGACGACGAGATAGGCATTCGCGCCCGGCAGGCGGAAGCCCTGCTCGCCGTAGCGAAATCCGCCGACGACCAGGCAGAGCCCGACCACGCCGTTGCACACCACCATGATCACCGAGAACACCGTCTCCCGCGCCAGTGTCGGCTGCCCGTCGCCGGCCAGCATGATCGACAGGATGAGCGCCAGCTCGATCACCGTGACGGCGACGGTCAGGACCAGCGTCCCGTAGGGCTCGCCCAGCCGGTGGGCGATGACGTCGGCGTGATGGACGGACGAGAACACCGCCGCCGTCAGCACGACAAGTCCGAGGATAGCCAGCACCCCCGCCACGCCCGGCGGCAGGGCGCCGTGACCGCCGGCGGCCAAGGCGACGGCGACCGCAAGGCCCAGCACGGGGGCCAGGCGCCAGACCCACCGCCTGCGCGCGGCCATCGATCAGCCCGCCGGGCGGCGGGATTTCCACCAGTCGGCGAGCTCGCCGACCAGGCCTTTGCGGAAGGCCATGACGATCACCACGAAGATCATGCCCTGGATGACCAGTACGAACTCGCCGGTGGCCGCCAGGTAGTTCTGCATGG
>JAUXST010000018.1 GCA_030679805.1 Reyranella sp.
CGACATGAAGGCCCGGCTCGACTGCCAGATCGGCTCGTGGCTCTCGATGGGCGGCCTCGCGGCCGGCGTGCCGATGGGCGCGAGCCACGGCATCGGCTACGTGCTGGGCGCGGTGTTCGACGTGCCGCACGGCCACACCTCGTGCATCATGCTGCCCTCGGTGATGCGCTGGAACAAATCGGCCAACGCCGACAGCCAGACGCTGATCGCCAACGCCATGGGCCGGCCCGGCAAGGATGCCGGCGACGTGCTCGATCAGTTCATCCGCGGCCTCGGCATGCCGCGCAGCCTTTCCGAAGTGAAGATCGGCAAGGAGCATTTTGATCGCATCGCCACCCAGGCGATGGGCACACCCTGGATCCCGCGCAACCCGCGCCCGATTCCGGGACCCGCTCAAGTGCGGGAAATTCTGGAGCTGGCAGCTTAGAGATGGAACTCGCCAACGGCTCGATAGGCGTTCCTGCAGGAAAGCTGGCGACGATCGTCACCTATCTTGAAATGACTTCTCGACCAAGAGCCGCCGTCCTGCCCTCGGGCAACTGGACCATCGAGCGTCGGGAACATCCATCGCTCTCATGGTATCGAGAACTCTACCGGCGCATCGGGCAAGATTGGCTTTGGTTCACACGTCTGATCATGACTGACGAGCAACTGGAACCGTTGATCCATCGGCAGGGAACCGAAATCTATTCGCTTGATTTCGAAGGCAGGTCGGAAGGCCTTCTCGAATTGCATTTCGAGAACGGCTCATGCGAATTGGTATTCTTTGGCGTCACGGAAAAGGTACGGCCCTTGAAGGTCGCAAAACATCTCATGGCCTACGCGATGGATGTCGCCTGGTCGAAGCCAATCCAGAATCTTTCCGTTCATACATGCACGATGGATCATCCAAACGCGCTGCCGTTCTACATCAGAGCGGGGTTCCGACCGATCCAGCGTCAAGTAGAGGTGATGGACGATCCGCGAATAGAGGGGCTCGTTCCGCGACAGTCAGCGCCGCATATCCCCGTCATCACCGGCTAGTGCAAACTTCGTCGGGAGCGACCTAAAGTCGCCCCTTGCGCTTGGCCACCGATTCGGCGAGCAGGCAGAGGATTTCCCACATCATGGTGACGCCGACGAGGGCGGTGTTGCCGCTCATGTCGAAGGGCGGTGAGACCTCGACGACGTCGCCGCCCACCATGTCGAGCCCGCGCAGGCCGCGCAGCATGCGCTGCGCCTCGTGCGGCGTATAACCGCCGACCTCGGGCGTGCCGGTGCCCGGCGCAAAGGCGGGATCGAGGCCGTCGACGTCGAAGCTGACATAAGTGGGGCCG
>JAUXST010000700.1 GCA_030679805.1 Reyranella sp.
GGCGGCCACGGTGGGCACCAAGCCGCCAAGTGCCAGCATTTCGCCGGCGAGTGCCATCGTCACTTCGTGCAGGCGTGGCTCGCGCGTGCCCTCGCCGGTCAGATAGGCCACCGTCTCCGCGACCTCGAGGGCATTGCCGACGTCGCGGCCCAGGACCTGGTCCATGTCGGTGATCAGCGCGATGGTGGGAAGCCCCGCCTGGTTGGCGACGGCCACGAGGCTTTGCGCCAGGTCGCGCGCCATCGGTTCGGTGTCGCAGAACGCCCCGGAACCGCATTTGACGTCCATCACCAGCCCGTCGAGACCCGCGGCGATCTTCTTCGACAGGATCGAACTCACCAGCAGCGGGATCGACTCGACGCTGCCGGTGACGTCGCGGACCGCGTAGAGCCGGCGGTCGGCCGGCGCCAGATCGTCGGTCTGGCCGATCACCGCGCAGCCAACCTCGCGGACGACCCGGCGGAAGGTCGCGATGTCGGGCTGGGTTTCATAGCCCGAGATCGACGACAGCTTGTCGAGTGTGCCGCCGGTGTGGCCGAGCCCGCGGCCGGAGATCATGGGCACGAAGCCGCCGCACGCCGCCACGATCGGCGCCAGCATCAGGCTCACCTTGTCGCCGACACCGCCGCTCGAATGCTTGTCGATCACCGGCCCGGGCAGAGAGAGGTCCCGCCAATCGAGCGTGATTCCCGAGCGAGCGAGACCGAGCGTGAGCGCCACGCGTTCCGGCACGGTCATGCCGCGGAAGAACACCGACATGGCGAACGAGGCCACCTGGCCTTCGCTCAGGCTGCCGTCGTGGATGCCCTTGACGATGGCGGCAATGTCGCCGGCCGAGAGTTCGTGGCCGTCGCGTTTCCGGCGGATGATCTCCTGCGGCAGCATGATGCCTAGGCGTATTGCTCGAGGAAGAGCCGCAGCAGGCGGCGCATGCTGTCTTCCGAGTCGCGCGCCACGGCGAGCGTTTGGTCATGGCCGAGCTTGTCGCGGCTGAGTCCCGCCGCATAGTTGGTCATCAGCGAGAGCGCCGCGACCCTGAGCCCGGCCCCGCGCGCCAGGATCGTCTCCGGCACCGTCGACATGCCGACGGCATCGGCTCCGAGGACGCGCGCGGCGTGGATCTCGGCCGGCGTCTCGAAACTGGGACCGCTGAACCAGATGTAGACCCCGTCGTGGCAAAGGATGTTGGCGCTCTTGGCCACCGCCAGCATCTGCGCGACCAGCTTGGGATCGTAGGCGTCGACCATGTCGACGAACTGGCCGTCGCCGCTCTCGCCGAACAGCGGATTGACCCCGGTGAAGTTGATGTGGTCGGTAATCGCCATCGCCGAGCCTGGCGGCATGTCGAGCCGCAGGCTGCCGGCAGCGTTGGTCTGCAGCAGCGTCTCGCAACCGATACCGGCCAGAGTATCAATGGCGCCCTTCATTTCGTCGGCACGGCCGCGTTCGTAGTAGTGCGCACGGCCCTGCAG
>JAUXST010000076.1 GCA_030679805.1 Reyranella sp.
AGGCCACGAGGGCGACCGCCGAAGGTAGCGTGAACCCCATCCAGGCCGCGAAGGCGCCGGCGTACCCCGCCCGCGACAGGCCGATGGCGATGCCGACCTGGCTGGACGCCGGACCCGGCAGAAATTGGCAGAGGGCGACGATGTCGGCGTAGGTGCGATCGTCGATCCATCGGCGCTTGGCGACGAACTCCTCGCGGAAGTAGCCGAGATGGGCGACGGGGCCGCCAAACGAGGTGAGGCCCAGCCGAAAGAAGATTGCCAGAACCTCGGTCCAGGTCCCGGGCATGCCGCCCGTGGACGCAGCCTGTGTCGGTTTGCCAGCATCTCCGGCCATCTCGGTCATCGGCACTTGTCCAATTCGTTGAAGAGTTCACGCACCTTTCCCGTCGCCACCGTGAGTGCTGCGCGCCCCTGCCGCGTCGCTCGGTAGTGCCGGCGGGCACGTCGCCCCGCGCCCTCGGTCCGGGATTTCAGGTACCCCTTGTATTCGAGGGCATGCAGCATCGGATAAAGCGTCCCCGGGCCGATGCTGTAGCCATGCTCACGCAGTTCCTCGAGCATCCAGTTGCCGAAGAACTCGCCCTCCACCGCATGGTGCAGAATATGCAGGCGGATCAGACCGGCGAGGAAGTCCTGATGCTTGGTCGCTTTCACGAAATCCAGTATATCGGTTTCCGATTACGGGTTTCGATAATATTCGGCGTCAAGGAATCTTGCGCCGAGCGCAGGCGAAGGGGCCGTTCCTCGGGATGAGGTCTGTCGGATATGGAAATCCGATGGTCACCCCTTCGCGGCGAGACTCTTGAACAGCGCGTCGCTGCGATCGTCGGCGGGGAAGAAGCATTCGATGCGCACTTCCTGCAGCGTGATGTCCTGCGGCGTGCCCAACGTGGCGATGGTGGTGAAGACCGACAGCGCCTTGCCGCCCACGAGATAGTCGATCGTCAGCATCGGCGCGGGCCGGTCCTCGAAGCGCAGCTTGCGGAACGAGGCCGGCACGTCGGGATAGGCCATGATCTCCTCGATGAAGGCGAGCGCCTTGGGCTCGCCGCCGGCCGCCAGGATCTCGGCATAGGTGGTCGAGACGAGGTAGCGTGCGACCTCCTCCCAATTGGAGATCTTCGAGCGTAGCGCCCTGGGATCGAGGATCCAGCGCAGCAGGTTCGGCCCCTTGCCTTGAGGTGGCGGAGTTGGGGGGCCCTCGAACAGGAACACGGTGAAGGCGGTCGCCGCCTCGTTGGCCTGCAGCAGGTTCCACAGCCGGTCGATCACGACGGCAGGGTAGGGCTCCTGCTGCTTCAGCATGTGGTCGATCGCCCGGCGCACCGGCGCGAGTTCCGGCGCGGCGAGGTTGCTTTCGCGATAGACCGGCGCGAAGCCCGCGGCCAGCAACATGGCGTTGCGCTGGCGCAGCGGCACGTCGAGCGCGGTCGAGAGCTGGACCACCATCTCGCGGCTGGGCTTGGCGCGGCCCGACTCGAGGAAGCTGACGTGCCGCTGCGACACGCCGGATTGCAGGGCCAGCGAAAGCTGGCTAGCGCCCCGTCGGCGGCGCCAGGTACGCAGCATCGGACCGAACAGGTCGGGCAGGGCGGCAGGCGAATCGGAAGGATTGCTCATCATGGGCCGGAGCCTAACACCGGCTCGCGGGCCTGCCGATTACCTCCGGCGTAATTGAGGGACGGGCGGGTGCATGCGACTTCCAGGGCGTCCGCAACGCACAAGGAGGACGTCATGACCGTTTCATCCGATCGCCTGCTCCGCCGCACGCTCTGGGGCAACGCCGCCTTCTCCGTGATCTCCGGCGCCGGGCTGGCGATCTTCGCCGGACCGTTCGCCAGGGCGGCCGCGTCGGCGCCCGTCTCGGTGCTGGGGCTCGACCTCGCCATCCTGTTCGAGCTGCTGGGCCTGGGCGTCGTGGCCTTCGGCGCCCTCTGCGCCTGGGTCGCCTCGCGCGAGACGTTGCCGCAGGGCCTCGCCCGCCTGATCTTCGCCGCCGACATGGCCTGGGTGGCGGGCAGTGCGATGGTCCTGGCGCTCCCGGCCTCGTGGACCACGGCCGGCATCGCGGGCATCGCCATCGTCGCACTGATCGTGGCCGACTTCGTCATCCTGGAGTATCTCGGCTTGCGCCGGATCGGCACCGTCAACTAGGGGAAATGCAAATGGACAAGCTTCAGCTCCTGAACGACGTCAAGCTGCCCTTCGCCGAGGTTCTGGGGCTGAAGTTCACGGCCGCAAGCGAGATGCGGGTGACGGCCGAGATGGTCGTCCGGCCCGAGCTCTGCACGCGGCCCGACATCCTGCACGGTGGCGCGGTCATGGCCTTCGCCGACACGCTGGGGGCGGCCGCCACCGTGCTCAACCTGCCCGAGGGCAAGGGCACGACCACGATCGAGAGCAAGACCAATTTCGTCGGGCCCGCGCCCGTCGGCACCACCGTGATCGGCGAGACCACGCCGATCCACCGCGGCCGCCGCACCATGGTGTGGACGACGCGCATCACGACGGCCGAAGGCAAGCTGGTGGCCGTCGTCACCCAGACCCAGATGGTGCTTTAGCCGCCATAGCGGCGGCGCATCGATCCCATAGGGACTCGATATTTCAGGCGTGATCGGACTCCCGGCATGGTGCGGCCACCCGAAAGGGACACCATACCGAAGGAGTTCACCATGAAGACTACGCTCACCATCGCCGCCGCGCTCAGCACCGCGCTGCTGCTCGGCGCCGCCGCCCAGGTCCAGGCCCAGGGCAACATCGAGAAGTGCTACGGCGTGTCGAAGGCCGGCAAGAACGACTGCCAGACCGCGACGTCGTCGTGCGCCGGCACGGCCAAGAAGGATGCCGAGGCAAGCGCCTGGCTCAGCGTGCCCAAGGGCACCTGCGAGAAGATCGTCGGCGGCAAGCTCACCTCGACCAAGGGCTGATCGCTCCAACTGTCGCAAGCCATCGGACGCCGCGCCCCGGCACCCAAGCCGGCGCACCCCGCCCCCAAGTCAAACGTCGGCTCGCCCGGAGGATTCCGGGCGATGCCGGGGCCGGCGGCCGACCCATCCTCGAGGAAATCGCCATGACCACCGCCACCTATGCGCCCGAGTCGCACGAGTCCCGATTTGTTGCCCGCCTCGCCGCCTGCCGCGGCACGGCCCGCCGCTTTCCGCTCGCGCTGCTGGAACTCGGCATGCGCGTGGCCGTCGGCGCCACCTTCTTCAAGTCCGGCATGAACAAGTTCCAGAGCTTTGACACGGCCATCGAGTTGTTCCGCGAGGAATACCGCTTGCCGCTGCTGCCGCCGGAGATCGCGGCCTACATGGGCACGGCGATGGAACTCTCGGCGCCGGTGCTACTCGTGTTTGGCCTCTGTGCCCGCCTCGGTGCCGCAGCGCTGCTCGTCATGACGCTCACCATCCAGTTCCTGGTCTATCCCGGCAACTGGCCCGAGCACCTGATGTGGGCCTCGATTCTCGCCTATGTCCTGACGCGCGGACCCGGCACACTGTCGGTTGATCGCATCATCGCGTTCAACCTGTTTGGACGCAGCTAAAGCAAGGGAACTCCGCCATGGCCCGGCCGCGCATCGTCATCGTCGGCGCGGGCTTCGGCGGCCTGAGCGCCGCACACGCGCTCGCCGGCGCGGATGCCGACGTCACCGTCATCGACCGCCGCAACTACCATCTCTTCCAGCCGCTGCTCTACCAGGTGGCGACCGCCGGCCTCTCGCCGGCGCAGATCGCCTCGCCGATCCGCGCCATCCTGCGCCACGACGCCAACGTGCGCGTGGTGCTGGGCAAGGTGGCGGGCGTCGACAAGGAGCGCCGCGTGGTCCGGCTCGACGAGCACGAAATCCCCTACGATCAGCTCGTGCTGGCGACCGGCTCGCGGCATGCCTATTTCGGTCACGACGAGTGGGAGAGCGTAGCGTCCGGTCTCAAGAAGATCGACGACGCCACCAACATCCGCCGTCGCATCCTCACCGCCTTCGAGCATGCCGAGTCCACGGACTCGCACGAAGCGCGGCGTCGCTTCCTCACCTTCGTGGTGATCGGTGCGGGGCCGACCGGCGTGGAAATGGCGGGCGCCATCGCCGAACTGGCGCACGTGGCCCTGCGGCACGATTTCCGCACCATCGATCCGCGTGAGGCGCGCGTCATCCTGGTCGAGGCGGGCTCGAGTGTATTGGCGGCCTTCCCGTCGGTGCTGGGTGCGGCGGCACGTTCGGCACTGGAGCGGCTGCATGTCGAGGTCCGACTCGGTGTGCCGGTCACAAGCTGCGACGAAAGCGGCGTCACGATCGGCGGGGAGCATCTGCCCACCGCGACCATCATCTGGGCTGCCGGCGTCGCCGCCTCGGCGGCCGGGCATTGGCTGGGGGTCGAGAGGGACCGCATCGGCCGCGTCCCCGTCGGTCCGGATCTCACCGTGCCGGGTCACCCCGAGATTTTCGTCATCGGCGACACGGCAAGCGCCGCCGGCCAGGACGGCAAGCCACTGCCGGGTCTGGCGCCGGTCGCCAAGCAACAGGGCGCCTATGTCGCGCGCGTGCTACGCGCGCGGCTCACTGGCAAGTCGCCGCCGCCGCCGTTCCGCTATCGCGACTATGGAACTATGGCGACCATCGGCCGGCGGTCCGCCGTCGCGGATTTTGGCTCGCTGCGGCTTGACGGCACGCTGGCCTGGCTGATGTGGGGGCTGGTCCATATCTCGTTCCTGATCGGCTTCAGGAACCGGGCCGTCGTGATGCTGGAGTGGATGTGGTCCTACGTGACCTTCCGGTCTGGCGCGCGGCTCATCACCGGATCGGAGCCGAACTAAACCTTCGTCAGCCTGTACCGCTCCGTCGCCGGGATCAGGGTGAGGTTGCCGAGGATCCTGTGCTGCGGGTCACTGCTTGCCGCGAGCCTGGGCTGCACGGTCAGCAGTGTCTGGCCGAACAGCGTCTCGTCCCACAGCCATGCTTTGCGCATCTTGGGCGTTCCGGGGTCGGGAAAAGCCGACGCGGCCTCCAGATAGAAGGCGCGGAGATCGTCGACGGCTTCCTTGAGTGCCTGTGCGGGTGGCAGCTCGACCTCGAGCGCCTGGGTGAGCAAGCGGCCCGCCTCCGGCATGTCGAGGCCCGAGACGCCCACCGTCGTGCGGCCGGTCGCGGCGACGGCGCGATCATGCCAGGTCACCAGCCGGGCGATCTCGGCCGCCAGCGTATCGATGGCGGTGGGCGCCAGGTTGATGGGGCAGGCCCAGCCGGTGAAATCGGCCTCACCGGCCACGTCCTCGGGATAGTCGGCGATCAGCGGCCCGTCGGTCCGCTCCAGCAATTCAGCGGTCGCGCGCAACACACGACGCTGGAAGTCTGCGTCGTCGGGAATGCCCAGCGGACGGCCGAGTTCGAAGGTCACCCAGAGCGCGCGCGGCGGGCGGATGGCCTCGGTATGCTCGCGCACGAGGCTGATGCCGGCAGTCGGGATGCCCTGGCGTTCGAGGAAGTGGCCCAGCGCGCCCACGGCGCGCGTGCAGGCGGGTCAAACCGGAACGAGGAGGGCCGCGTCGACGCCGTCCTGCTTCAGGAGGCCGGCGAGATGCTGGGCATGCGGCTCGGCCGCTTCGGGCGGAAAGGCGCCCATGAATGAGTAATGGACCGCCGCCATCGAGCCCACGATGCCCTCGGCCACCAGTTCGCGCAGCCGGTCGATGGGGAAGACGACATTGTGGTCCTGTTGGAAGCCGGTGCGGTCGAAATTCACCGAGATGTGGCTCATGACGAGGTCGCTGGCCGGCGTCTCGGCCGGGATCACGCGATAGCTGCCGTCGCCCGGCCGGAACGGCCGGTCGCCGCGCTTGTGAAGTCCGGCCGTCGAAATCAGCACGATTCTCCGCTCCGGGAGCTGCTTGCCGGCAAGGGCCGGCGTGTCCTCGTAGGTCGGGCACTCGATGCGCCGGAGGTGGTTGGCTTCGCCTTCGGGCATGTCGCTCAGACGCTTGACCATGGTTTCATCTTCCTCTGGCTCCGGTTTACTTGGTCGCTTCGTGAATCACCACGCCCGCGAGCAGATCGGCCGGAGCCTCCCATGGCCGTTCTGCGAGCACCTTGCGCGCGTGATCGTGGCCGGCTTTCCAGCGGCTTTCGATGCCTGAGGGCGTGAAGTCGATGTCCTTGGTGTGATCCTCGCCGTCGAGCCGGGGCGACAGCAGACGCACGAGGTGCATGAGCGTGCCGCAGCCATACTCGGTCATGTCCCGCACCACCGGGTCGGCGCGCATCTCGGGCGGCAGACGGTTGGCAAGCTCGCGCACGACATGGCGCAGGCGATGGATCTGGGCCTGGCGGGCGACGTGGCTCTTGCCGCGGCTGGCGAACTGGATGTCCTTGTGGCGCGCCATGACCTGCTGGATGGTCATCGGATGGCTGCCCGTGGGCTGCCAGACGTTGACCGAGAAGATCAGCGAATTGCGCCGCGGCACGTCGTCGAGCACGACCTCGATCGGCGTGTTCGAGTAGATGCCGCCATCCCAGTACGACTCGCCATCGATCGTGATCGCGGGAAAGGCGGGTGGCAGCGCGCCGGAAGCCATGACATGCGCGGCGGCAAGCGGCATCGCCTGTGAATCGAAGTAACGCATCTCGCTGGTGCGGACATTGACGGCACCGACCGAGAGCCGGACCTGCTGCCGGGCGAGATGATCGAAGTCGACCAGACGGCCCAGCGTCTCCTTGAGCGGGTCGGTCGAGTAGTAGGAGGCCTTCTCGACGCCGAGCGGAAAGGTCGGCCCCCAGATCGCCTGCGGGTTGGGTGTGAAAAAGCCCGGGATGCCCGACACCACGGTCGACATATTGGCGAGCGAGTTGCCAAAGATCGAAGACGGCCAAAGTTGGTCCAGCAGGCTTTTTCGGCCGACGCCGTGCCAGAATTCACGCAGGCGCGCGATGCGGCTGGCCGGTTCGTTGCCCGCGATGATGGCGCCGTTGATGGCGCCGATTGACGTGCCGATCACCCAGTCAGGCTCGATGCCGCCTTCCATCAGCGCCTGGTAGACGCCAGCCTGGTAAGCACCGAGCGCGCCTCCACCCTGCAACACCAGGACCACCTGTTCCTTGATGGCGCGTTCCTTTGCGGGCGCAGGCGTGGTCCGCGGAGGCGTCGAGGGGACAGGGGTCATGGCATTCATGGTCGCATGCCTCAGCGAGAAGTGACGCTGGACGCGATCGAGGTGGCAACCTGCGAGGCCATGTGGAACTGCGCATCGCGGCTGGTGACACCATGGCGCTTGGCGATCCATTCGAAGTCGCTGTAGGCGACCCAGACCTGACCTGCGGCATCGCGATAGACCAGCATCCGCACCGGCCAATCGAGGCCCGCCTGCGGGTTCGCGGTGATGAATTGTGTGCCGAGCGGCGGATTGCCAAAGATCAGCAAGATCGAGGGCTTGAGTTCGATGCCGGCCTTGCCGGCGAGGGCCGCCTGGTCGATCTCCTGGAAGAACACGATGCCCTTGGTGGCGATGTCCTTCTTAAGACGCTCAACCGTCTCCTCAACGCCGTAGGCGCTCTTGGCGGCGATGACGCCGGAAGCTGAAACCGTGGGCCTCGGGCTCTCGGCGCTGCCGTGCGAGGCAGACGACATCATCATGGCGAGGGCGAGGAAGGCTGCCGAGCAGAGTTGAGCGATACAGTTTGGCATGGGTGTCTCCGTTTGGGTGAACGCGTCAGTGCGTGGCCTGAGATTGGCGGTCGGGCACACGCATCTGAAATGCCGTTGCGGTATCAGGTCGATGGCTCTCGGCTATGAGCAGGCGCGTCGCAAGGAGCGCGCCGAGCGCGAGCGCGGCGCCAATGCCGATCACGCACGCCGTCCAACCGAGACGATCGAAAACCTGGCCCAGGACCGCGCTGCCGACCAGGCCCCCCAGAAAGTAGCTGGCGAGATAGATCCCGCTCGCCGATCCACGGTCGGTCGTCGCGGCACGGCTGACGAACCCGGTCGCAACCGCCTGGGCAAAGAAAGTGCCCACGGCAACCAGGACGAGACCCGAGAGCAAAAGGCCAAAATGGGCGCTGAGCAGAAGAGGCAGGCCGGCCGCGGCGAGGGCGAACGATGCCCACAGGGTGGGACGTGTCCCGGCGTAGGCGACGACCCGACCGGCAAGCGGCGTGGTGAAGATCGACGGCAGGAACACGAAATAGATCGCGCCCAGCATCATCATGCCGACGGAGAAGGGCGGCCCGACCAGCACGAAATTCACGTAGGTGAAGGTGCCGATGAAGGCGAAGAGGATGACGAAGCCCGTCGCGAAGGCGGCGCGAAGCGCGGGATTGGCGAGATGATGCAACCAGCTCGTGAGTGGCGAGCCGTGGCTCATGTCGACCTCGCCCATCGCGGGCGTGCGCTCGACGGTGAACCAGACCAGCACGGCGCCGGCGAGGTTGAGGAGCGCGAAGACATGGAAGTTGGCGGCGAGGCCCAGGTGATCGACAACGCCCGCGGCCAGCAGCCGGCCGAACAGGTTGGAGGCGACGTTGCCGGTGACGTAGGCCGCGAAGGCGCTGGCGGTATCGCTGGCGCTTGCATGTTCGCCGAGATAGGCCAGCGTGAGGGCGAAGGCTGTCGACATGCAGACGCCCTGGATGATGCGGAGTGCCGTGAAGACGGGCAGCGACGGCATGGTTGCTAGCAATGCCGTGGGGATCGACAGGATCGCCAGGCTCACAAGAATGCCGCGCCGCCGGTCGAGACGGCGGCCGAACAGGGCGACCGCGAAGCCGCCGGCCGCCATGCCGATGGTGCTGGCATTGACGGCAAATCCCATGGCCGCCGGCGACACGCCGTAGGCTCTCGTGAGGGCAGGCAGGATGGCCTGCGTCGCGAACAGATCGACGACGGTCAGGAAGGCCGTGAGGCCGATCGTGAATGCGCGCAGGGCACCCGACATGATCCGGTCCTTCCGGATCACATATGCTTGTCGTTGGGGTCTCTCACGATATCGAACGACAGCAGCGTCACCGCTGCATTGCCCTTGTTCTGCCACCAGTGAGCCGTGGCATGGCTCTCAAGCGCGACCTCGCCCGCCTTGTGCAGGATCGGCACGGCGCAATTGCTGGCGTTCTCGACGATCTCGCCGCTCACGACGTAGATCAGCGCCGGGCGCTCGGCGTGGCTGTGCCAGGGCACAATGCCGCCGGGCTGCACCTCGAGGCGGCGGACGCGCATCATGTGGCCGTTGAGGGCAACTTTCTCCTTGGAGAGATCGATCGTCGACAGGACCTTGTCGGTGACGCCCATGGCACCAAGGGTCACCGGCTTGACGGCGTCGGCCTTCATCTTGTCGGCCGGGCATTCCCCGGCAAAGGCCGGGGCCGCGAGGCCGGCCACGATCAGCGTGGAAGCGATAAGCGTGCGAACAAACATCGGTATCTCCGTGCGGTTGAGCCGCAACCGGAGGGGCCGCGGCAATGTCCGCAGCATCGGAGCCGGGCGCGTCGAACTGAAATGCCGAGTGCGAATGGATTCGATAGCCGCCGATGTACATCAGGCGCCGGAGTTCATCCACGGGAAGGCCAGGATCTCGCGCACAAAGGCGCCGACGGCAGGCACATGCGGCCGGCCGCGGACGGTGACGACCTGGATGGTGCGGGCGATCTCCGGGTCGATCAGCGGGCGGACGCGCAGGCCCGGCACGGTGACGGCATACTCGGGGATGAAGGTGAAGCCGAGGCCGGCCAGCGCCATGCTCTGCACCCAGTCGTCGCGATCGCTGCGAAAGACGATGACCGTCTTGGCGCCGTTCTCGCGGAACAGCTTGCGGGCGTGATCGAAGAATTCGCATTGCATTCGGTTGAGGTAGTGCTGGCCGTCGAGGTCCTTGGCGCACACCACGTTCTGCTTGTCGAAGGGATGGCCCGGCCCGACGCCGATCACGAAACGCTCGTCGTACAGGCGGCGGGCATGGAAGCGCTCGTCGATTTCCTCCGGCTGGCCATAGACCGCGATATCGAGTTCGCCCAGGGCCAGGCGCTCCTGAAGCTGCTGGTTCGATCCGTCCTGGACCACCAGCCTCACCTTGGGATGGCGCTCGCGGAAGGCCTGCAGGAAGGGCACGAAGCGGCGCGGGCCGATGGTGCACATCATGCCGAGCTTGAGTTCGACGTCGTCCAGCTTGGAGAAGCTCTTGGCGCGCTCCTTGGCGGCGTCGGTCTCGATCAGCACCTGGCTGAGATGCGGGCGCATCATCTCGCCGAGGCCGGTCAGGTGGGTGTTGTTGCGCTCGCGGCGGAACAGCGGGCCGCCCAGCTCGTCCTCCAGGCCCTTGATGGCGCGCGTCAGCGACGGCTGCGAGACGTGGCACGTCTCGGCCGCCCGCGTGAAGTTCAACGTCTCGCAGACCGCGAGAAAGTAGCGAATCTGATGCATTTCCACGGCGGCAACCCCCCGGAAGCTGCCTGATTGTGCCCCATTCGACCATAGCCTGTGGCTATCGATACCCAAACCGCAAGGTATTTCCGTCCGGCCCGCGCCATGGCCACATTCGAAGCCTTATGACTTTGCCGGAGACGCTGCTTGAACTCAGCCGCCACCACAGGGCAGCGCTCTCCGCACGCGACCGGGCGGACTTCGAGGACGAGCTCGACCGTCTGCGCATGATGCGCGTGGCCGAGGAGGGGCTGGGGCTCGGCGACTATCTCCCCGATTTCGCGCTTGAGGACGGCGCCGGCCGGACCTGGACGTCGAGTGAATTGCTCGACCGCGGGCCGCTGGTGCTGGCGCTGTTCCGTGGCGACTGGTGTCCCTACTGCGACCTCACCATGGCGGCGCTGGAGGAGGCGCGGCCGGCGATCGAGGCCCTGGGAGCGACGGCGGTCGGGATCATGCCGGACGGGCGCGAGCACATCGCGCGGACGGCCGCCCGGCGCGGCATCGGCTACCTGCTGCTCAGCGACCCCGCCAACGGTTTTGCCCGCACCTGCGGCCTCGCCTACGACCTTACGCCGGGCCACGTCCGCCTTCATCGCGAACGTGGCCGCGACCTGCCCGCCCGGCACGGCGACTCGACCTGGCGCCTGCCGGTGCCTGCCGTGTTCGTGGTCGAGCCCAGCGCCCGCGTGGCCTTCGCCTTCGCCGATGTCGATCCGTCGTGCTGGCCCGACCCCGAGGCGCTGCTTGCCTCGCTGCAGGAATTGCGTGATGCCCCCGCGCTATTGAATCGGTAGGCAGTCGGCATTTCAGGCCGTCGGGTGCGGCGCGCAAGGTGGGTTCATCCAGAAACAAGGAGAACTCACATGCTTCAGGGCAAGACCGCCATCGTCACCGGCTCCACCAGCGGCATCGGGCTCGGCATCGCCGAGGCCTTCGGCCGAGCCGGCGCCAATGTCGTGCTGAACGGTTTCGGTGACGCGATGCAGATCGAGAAGACGCGGTCCGAACTGGCGCAACGCACCAACGCCAAGATCGTCTATTCACCGGCCGACATGAGCAAACCCAGGGCGATCGAGCAGATGATCCGCCAGACCGTCGACACCTTCGGCACGGTCGACATCATGGTGAACAACGCCGGCATCCAGCACGTGGCGCCGATCGAGGAGTTCCCCGAGGAAAAATGGGATGCGATCCTCGCCATCAACCTCTCCTCGGCCTTCCACGCCACCAAGATGGTCCTGCCGCTGATGCGCGCGAAGGGCTGGGGTCGTGTCATCAATGTCGCCTCGGCGCACGCCCTCGTCGCCTCGCCCTACAAGGCGGCCTACGTCTCGGCCAAGCACGGTGTGCTGGGCCTCACCAAGGTGACGGCACTGGAGACCGCCGAGGACGGCATCACCTGCAACGCCATCTGCCCCGGCTACGTGCGCACGCCGCTGGTCGAGAAGCAGATCGACGACCAGGCCAAGGCGCATGGCATTCCGCGCGACAAGGTGATCACCGACGTGCTGCTGAAGAACCAGCCCAACAAGCGCTTCGTCGAGGTCGCTGAGTTGGCGGCACTGGCGCTGTTCCTCTGCACCGACAACGGCGCCTCGGTGACCGGCGTGGCGTTGCCCATGGACGGCGGCTGGACCGCCCACTGAGGGGAACGTCATGGAAATCAAGCGCATCAACCTCGCCTTGCAGGGCGGTGGCGCCCACGGCGCCTACACCTGGGGCGTGCTCGATCGCCTCCTCGACGACGAGCGCATCGAGGTCGAGGCGATTTCCGGCACCTCGGCCGGCGCCATGAATGCAGCGGTGTTCGCCGACGGCATGGGGCGCGGCGGCCGGGCCGAGGCGCGGCGCTCGCTCGACGCCTTCTGGGCCAACATCAGCCAGGCCTCGCAGACCGGCCCGCTGCAGCCTACCCCGTTCGACCGCTATGCCAGCGGCTGGAACCTCGACCATTCGGCGGCTTTCGTGGCCTTCGACATGCTGACGCGCATGCTCTCGCCCTATCAGCTCAATCCGATGAACCTGAACCCGTTGCGCGGCGCGCTCGAGCGGTCCGTGGACTTCAAGCGCCTCGAAGGCTGTCGCGCGGTGAAGCTCTTCATCAGCGCGACCAATGTGAAGACCGGCAAGGTGCGGGTCTTCAAATCCGGCGAGATCACGCCCGACGTGCTGCTGGCCTCGGCCTGCCTGCCGTTCCTGTTCCAGGCCGTCACGGTCGACGGCGATCCCTACTGGGATGGCGGCTACATGGGTAATCCCGCGATCTTTCCGCTGATTTACGGCACCCAGACGCAGGACGTGGTGATCGTGCAGATCAATCCGCTGGGCTGCGACCGCGTGCCGACCACGGCGGCGGAGATCATGAACCGGGTAAACGAGATCTCGTTCAATTCCTCGCTGATGCGCGAGATGCGGGCGATCTCCTTCGTCACCGACCTGATCGACGAGCGGAAGCTCGACTCCAACGCCTACAAGCGTGTGAACGTGCACTGGATCGAGGCGGAGAAGCAGATGCGCGGGCTCGGCGTGTCGAGCAAGCTCAATGCCCGCATGGACTTCCTGCTGCATCTCAAGGCGATCGGCCGGCAGGCGGCGGACGAGTGGCTGCAGGGCCATTTCGACGCCATCGGCCGGCGCTCGACCATCGACATCAAGGAGAAGTTTCTATGACCGTTCAGTCCTCTCTCGGCCGCCGTCTCCTTCTCGGCGGCGCGATCGGCCTTCTCGCCAACCCGGTGCGGCGGTCGTTCGCGCAATCGAAAAGCGTCAAGGCCATCGCCTTCGACGGCTTTGTCATCATCGACCCGCGCCCCGTGGCCATGCGAGCCGAAGAACTCTTTCCAGGCCAGGGCGCGCGCCTGATGGAAGTCTGGCGCTCGCGCCAGTTCGAATACACGTGGCTGCGTACCCTTTCGCGCCGCTACGTCGACTTCGGGCAGGTCACGCGGGAAGCATTGGCCTTCGCCGCCACGGCAATGAAACTCGACCTCACGGCCGAGAAGCGCGACCGGTTGATGCAGACCTTCCTTGAACTCAAGGCGTGGCCCGACGTGGCGCCGGCGCTGCGTGAACTCAAGGGCAAGGGTATCCGCATGGCATTCCTGGCCAATCCCACGGCAAGGATGTTCGATGCCGTGGTCCGCAATTCGGGCCTGGAGGGGCTCTTGGAGGAGCACCTAAGCACCGACCGCGTGCAGGCCTACAAGCCCGATCCACGCGCCTACCAGATGGGGCTCGATGCGTTCGGGGTGGGGCGAGAGGAGATCGTCTTCGCCGCATCGGCATCGTGGGATGCCGCGGGCGCCAAGGCATTCGGCTATCCGACCTTCTGGATCAACCGCGCCGGTCTGCCTGCGGAAGAGCCGGGTGCCGCACCCGATGCGGTCGGTGCCGGGATGGTCGACCTGGCGAAGTTCGTCGGCGCCTAGCAAAAGTGCATGCACTGCCAGCATTCGCTCGCGCGAATGTGATATGCCGGTTCAGCAGATTTTGTGCTATATTTCCGATAACATCGCATGCGGTCTGTCCGGAAGGTCGGGCGCTAGTGCCAATAATAAAGACCATACCCCGCCCGGCGCACCCGCCGGGTACGCTCCAATTGAGGAGGAGGGGTCGTCCCGCGATCATCGTGTCGTGCGTAGCAAGCAAAGGCTGCCCCCGCTGGAGACCGTCCAGAGGTGGGGTGGACCGAGGCGCGAGAAAACGCGCCCCAGAAGGAACGATTGACGGTCTGCTGCGGCGCTCGGACCGCAGGATTCACGCGATGTCCCAACTCGGTGTCACAACATTTGACACAAGTTGGTGTGACACATGGGTGTGACAAACGATCGGCGAAAGCCCTGGAAATGATGGCTCTCTGGCGTGCGGAGAGCTGGATTCGGTCGGGACGACGGACCCTCAGACGTCGAGGTTGGCGACCTTGAGCGCGTTCTCCTGGATGAACTCGCGGCGCGGTTCGACCACGTCGCCCATCAGGGTCGAGAAGATCTCGTCGGCTTCGTCGGCATGGTTGATGCGGACCTGCAGAAGTGTCCGCGCCTCGGGGTCGAGTGTCGTTTCCCAGAGCTGGTCGGGGTTCATTTCGCCCAGCCCCTTGTAGCGCTGGATGGTGACGCCGCGGCGGCCGGCTTCGAGGACGGCGGCGAACAACTCGGTGGGCGAGAAGATCGGCGTCTCCTTTTCCTTGGCGACGAACAGGCCGCGCTGCTGATAGACGGACTGCAGTTCGATCGCCAAGCCGTCGAGCTTGCGTGCCTCCGCGCTCCTGACCAGGGGACCGTCG
>JAUXST010000081.1 GCA_030679805.1 Reyranella sp.
GCATCTCGTTGTGGGCTGCACCCGAGGGGATCATCGGGAAGCAGTTCTCCTTCTCGTCGACGATGACGTCGACGATGACCGGGTGCTTCAGCTCGATCATCTCCTTGATCGTGTCGTCGAGCTTGGCCGGCTCGTGGCAGCGCAGGCCCCTGGCGCCGAACGCCTCGGCGAGCTTCACGAAGTCGGGCAGCGATTCCATGTAGCTCTCGGAATAACGGCTGCCGTGCAGCAGTTCCTGCCACTGCCGCACCATGCCCATATACTGGTTGTTCAGGATGAAGATCTTCACCGGCAGGCGATACTGCGCCACCGTCGAGAGCTCCTGGATGTTCATCAGGATCGAGGCTTCGCCCGCCACGTCAATCACCAGCGCATCGGGATGGGCGATCTGGACGCCGACGGCGGCCGGGAAACCGTAGCCCATGGTGCCGAGCCCGCCCGAGGTCATCCAGCGGTTGGGCTGCTCGAACTTCAGGAACTGCGCCGCCCACATCTGGTGCTGGCCCACTTCGGTCGTGATGTAGTGATCGCGGTTCTTGATGTGATGATAGAGCCGCTCGAGCGCGTACTGCGGCTTGATCGTCTCCTTGTCGACTTTATAGGCGAGGCAGTTGCGCGCGCGCCACTGCTCGATCTCGGCCCACCACGCCTTCAGCGCCTTCTGGTCGACCTTGGGCTGCTTGGCCTTCCAACCCTTGACCAGCTCTTCCAGCACCAGGGTCGCGTCGCCGACGACGGCCAGGTCGACATGCACGTTCTTGTTGATCGACGACGGGTCGATATCGACGTGGATCTTCTTCGAGCCCGGCGAGAACTTGGTGAGGTTGCCGGTGATGCGGTCGTCGAAGCGCGCGCCGATGTTGATCATCACGTCGCAGCCGTGCATCGCGAGGTTGGCCTCATAGGTACCGTGCATGCCCAGCATGCCGAGGAACTGCTTGTCGGACGCGGGGAAGGAGCCCAGCCCCATCAACGTGTTGGTGATCGGATAGCCCGTGAGATGCACCAGCTGCGTGAGCAGCTTCGACGCTTTCGGACCCGAATTGATCACGCCACCGCCGGCATAGAATACCGGGCGCTTGGCATGCGCGATCATCTCGAGCGCCTGCGCGATCTTTTTCGGATCGGGCTTCATCTGCGGCCGATAGCTCTTGTGCTCCGACACCACCTTGGGCGGGGCCACGTAGTCGTACTTGTTCATCAGCACGTCCTTGGGCAGGTCGATGACGACCGGCCCGGGCCTGCCCGAACGCGCGACGTAGAAGGCCTCGTGAACAGTGCGCGCCAGCGCGTCGACCGCCTTCACGAGATAATTGTGCTTGGTGCAGGGCCGCGTGATGCCGGTGGTATCGGCTTCCTGGAAAGCGTCGTTGCCGATCAGGTGCGTCGGCACCTG
>JAUXST010000084.1 GCA_030679805.1 Reyranella sp.
CGGCCACCATGATGTTCCGCCTGGGGCCGATCGATTTCGCCGCCTTCGACGGCATGAGCCGCGAGACCAAGGCGGCACTGGCAGCACGCGGCGTGGCCGAGGGCGCGCTCCCCCGCGCCGCGCTTCATTGCAGCCGCGTGCCGGGCGGCGACGACGGCTGGTTCAACGTCACCCGGATCTCGATCGATGCCAGCGATCCCTTTGCCCTCTCCGACGGCGAACGCGAAGGGCGGCGCCAGGCGCTCGATGCGGCGCGGTTCATCGCCGCCAACGTGCCGGGCTGCCAGAAGGCGCGGCTGGTGTCGTTCGCCCCGCAGCTCGGCGTTCGCGAGACGCGGCGCGTTGCCGGCCTCTATACGCTGACGGCCGACGACCTGCGCCGCAGCGCCGAGTTCACCGACACGATGGCGCTGGGCGCCTACCCGATCGACGTCCACCACACCGGCGACGCCAGCATCACCTTCGAGGAGCTGGGCGCCGACCATGTCTATGCGCTCCCCTACCGCATGGCCGTCCCGCGGGGCCTCGACAATGCGCTGGTGGCGGGGCGCGGCCTGTCGGCCACGCACGAGGCGCATGGCGCGATCCGGGTGATGCCGACGGCGATGGCCGTCGCCCACGCCATCGGCATCGCCGCGGCGCTGCTCGCACAGACCAACCAGCCGGCCGACCAGCTCGATCCGGCGACCTTGCGCGAAAAACTGCGGGCGGGTGGCGCGATCTTCTAGTGGCGGAAGGCGGCGGCCACAACGGCGGTATCCTCGTAGACCTTGAACGAGGAGATCCTGCCGTCGCGGAAACCGAACACCATGGCCCATTCGGCGGCGAAGCTGCGGCCAGTCGGCTTGGCCTTGGCCGACCAGGCGCCCGTCGCCAGCACGTCCTCGCCGGCCTCGATCACCCGCCTGGGCTCCCAGCTCGTGACGTCGAGCGCCTCGCCGATCCGGGTGAAGAACTGGCCCACGCCCTGCGGCCCCTTATAGGCGCCGGCGTAGGGAATTTCCGGGCTGGGCGAATGGCGCCAATCGACGTCGTCGCTCACCCGCGCCACGATGAAAGCAGCGTCGCCGCGCGCGAAAGCATCGAAACAGTCCCTGATCAATTTAACTTTGTCCGTCATGCAAGCCTCCCTTGGTTGCGTGCCTGTTACGGCGCGCAGGGAGGGCCGGACGCAGGCACCCGGTTCACATGGCGGTGAGAGGACTGTTACTTCTTGCTCACGCCCCAGAAGACGGTGATCGGCGGCGGCACGGCCATGGTGCTGACATTGGCGCGCACGGCGCCGACGCCGAACCATTCGCCCAGGGGCACATGGGTCACGATCTGCAGCGCATAGCGCTGCGCCTCCTCGGCGACGGCCTTCTTCTCGGCGTCGGTCGCGGCCTTCACGTACTTGTCGCGCAGCTTCTCCATGCCCTCGTCGCACGGCCAGCCGGCGCGGGCCTTGTCGCAGTTCGCGGCCAGGAAAGGCGTCATCAGCGGGTCGAGGATGTCGACCTGCGACCAGCTCGTGGAAAAGGCGTTCCAGCCGCCCTCCGACACCGGCACCTTCTTCTGGAGCCGCACGATCATGCTCTGCCAGTCCAGCGGCTGCAGATCGACCTTGAAGCCGGCCTTTTCGAGGGCTGCCTTGGCGACGGGGCCAAGCTGCTTGATGACGCCGAGGTCGGTCGGATAGAGCAGCGTGACGGGCGTGCCATCGTAGCCCGATGCCGCCAGCATCTCTTTGGCCTTGGCCGTATTGCCCTCGACCAGCCCTTCCATGCCGGCATCGGTGGCGAGCGGCGTGCCGCAGGTGAACATCGCCTTGCAGGTCCGGTAGAAGCGGCTGTCGCCGATATTGGCCTGCAGGAAATCGATCTGGTTCAGCGCCATCGCGGCGGCCTGGCGGACCTTGACGTTATTGAAGGGCGGCAGCAGCCAGTTCATGCGGAACACGTACTGGTTGGAGGTCGTGTTCTTGATGATGCGGATATCCTTGTTCTTCTCGAGCAGCGGCAGGTGATCGGAGCTCACCGACTCCAGCATGTCGATCTCGCCTTTCAGCAGCGCATTCACCTGCGTCTCGGCGTCGGGGAGCCACACCCATTCGACCCTGTCGAGCCCCACGACCTTGCCGCCGGAGAGGCCCGACATCGGCTCGGCGCGCGGCTTGTACTTGGCGAACTTGGTGTAGACCAGCCTCTCGCCCGGCTTCCATTCCTCCTTCCTGAACACGAACGGGCCGGAGCCGACATACTCGTCGATCTGCTTGAAGGGATCGGTCTCGGCGATGCGCTTGGGCATCATGAAGGGCACGACGACCGACGGCTTGCCGATCGCATTGATAAGCTGGCCGAACTTCTCCTTGAGCACGATCTGGAAGGTCTTGGGATCGACGACCTTGTATTCGAGGATCGACTGCGCGAGCTTCTGGCCCATCGCGTCGCGCGCCGACCAGCGTTTCAGCGAGGCGACGCAATCCTCCGCCGTCACCGGCTGGCCGTCGTGCCATTCCAGGCCATCGCGCAGCTTGAAGGTCCAGGTGAGGCCGTCATCGCTGGTCGTGAAGCTGTCGACCATCTGCGGCTTCACCTGGAACTTCTCGTCCATGGCGAACAGCGTGTCGTAGAGCATGTAGCCGTGATTGCGCGTGATGTAGGCGCCGCTCCAGATCGGATCGAGCACCTTCACGTCGGAATGCATGACGACCTTCAGCGTCTGGGCCGAGGCAACGGACGACAACGCAGCAGCAACGGAAACAGCCGCAGCAAGCACGAAACGACGCATAGATTGGTCCCCCGACAGATGGAGGAACAAACTCTAGGCCGGTTGGGCCGCGGCTGTCACCGGGTCAGTCGAGCATGCCGGTGATTTCCGGCAGCCACAGCGACAGGCTCGGGAAATAGAGGCAGAGAAACAGGCCGATGACCTGCAGGATGAGGAACGGGTACATGCCGCGGTAGACGTCGGTCATCGACACGCCGGGCGGCACGGTGCCCTTCATGTAGAAAAGTGTGGCCCCGAAGGGCGGCGACATGAACGAGGTCTGCAGGTTCACCGCCACCAGAGTGGCGAACCACGGCATGAACCAGGCATTGTTGCCGATGTGGCTGGAGAAATCCATCTTGGCCAGGATCGGGGCGAAGATCGGCAGCACGATCAGGCAGATCTCGATCCACTCGAAAGGAAAGCCAAGCAGGAAGATCAGGATCATGACGAAGATCAGCATCTCCCACGGCGTGTCGACGCCGAGCTGCAAGAGCGCGCTCAACATCAGCTCGTCGCCGCCCAACTCGCGGAAGATCAGGGAGAAACCGGTGGCGCCCAGCACCACCATGAAGACCAGGCCGTTGGCGCGGCACGAGTCGCGGATGGATTCCCTGATCATCTGCAGGCTGAAGCGGCCGTTCATCCAGGCGATCAGGATGGCGCCGGCGCAGCCGACACCGGCACTCTCCGTCGCAGTGGCGAAGCCGGCGAAGATCGAGCCCAGCACGACCACCATGAGCACGGTCATCGGCAGCATGCCGAATGCCACGACCTTCCAGACCTCCCCCCAGGTCTGCGGCCCGGATTCCTTGGGCATCTTGGGCGCCCAGTCGGGCTTAGCGATGGCAACACCCCAGATATAGACGAGATAGAGACCCGACAGCAGGAAGCCCGGAATTGTCGCCGCCGCGAACAGCGCACCCAGCGAGGTGTTGAGCATCTCGCCCATCACGACGAGCATGATCGAGGGCGGTATCAGGATGCCCAGCGTCCCCGCCGAACCGATGGTGCCGATCGCCAGGCGCTTGTCATAGCCCGCCGCCAGCAGGGGCGGCAGCGAGATCAGCGACAGCATGATGACCGAGGCGCCGACCACGCCGATCGGCGCCGCCAGGATGGTGCCCATCACCATCACCGCGACGGCAAGTCCGCCCGGCGTGCGGCGCAGCATGACCTGCGAGGCGTCGAGCATATCCTTAGCGACGCCGCTTCGTTCGAGCAGCGCGCCCATGAAGATGAACATGGGTAGAGACACCAGCACGGGATCGACGGCGACACCACCCCACATGCGCAGCAGGATGTTGGTCAGCTTGACCAGCGGGAAGTCGCCCAGGCTCCAGGCGATCAGGCCGAAGGCGAGACCGGTGCCGCCCAGCACGAAGGCCACGGGATAGCCGCAGAAGATGACGAAGAACATCGTCACGAACATGACGAGCGCCAGGTTTTCGCTCAGCCACGCGATCATGAGGGCACGCCGCGAAACATCATGTTGGATCGACGAAGCGTTCGATGTTGAGGTCGGCGCGACGGCCCGCCACCCCGCCGAGAAGAAAGACGATCAGCCGCAAAATCACGGCGACGATGGCGGCGACCAGCATCCACAGGCCGAGCACGAAGAAGGCCTTGATGATCCAGCGGTGCGACAGGCCGATCACGGCCTCGGAACTCTCGCCGGTCAGGTACGAGGTGGCGACGAAGCCCAGGCCGAACCAGGCGACGATGCCGGCGTAGGGCAGCGCGAAGGCGAGGCAGCCCGCGATCTCGACCCACGCCCGCGTGCGCAGCGAACGGTGCGCCGTCAGGGTGTCGACGCGCGGGTGGGCGTTCAGGATGTAGCACTGGCCGAGCCACATCGAGAACAGAATGGTGTGCAGATGCCACTCGAGCTCCTGCAACCGGGTCGACCCCATGCCGGGGATCTGGAAGCCCATCTTGCGGCTGAGGATGTCGAAGCAGATGACGACCATCAGCACGACCATCAGCCAACCCGTCCAGTCGGCGATGGCGCGTAGCACCCGCTCGATGGCGTCGGCGACGGTCAGCAACCCGCGCATGCGTGATCCTCTTCGGAGCTTTCCTGACGCTTCGTTACCGGGTCAGTCGAGGAAGCCGAAGTGCCGCGGCAGAAACAGGATGATCTCTGGCCAGATGATGCAGAAGGCGAGCGACAGCATCTGCAGCATCACGAACGGGACGATGCCGCGGTAGATGTGCATCATCGTCACCGAGGGCGGCACAGTCGCCTTCATGTAGAAGAGCGCGAAGCCGAAGGGCGGCGTCAAGAAGGCCGACTGGAGGTTGACCGCCACCAGCGCCACGAACCAGACCATGAAGTCCTTGTTGGCGGCGATGTGCGGCGTGAAGTCGATGGCCTTCAGGATGGGCGCGAAGATCGGCAGCACGATCAGGCAGATTTCGAGCCAGTCGAAGAAGAAGCCCATGATGAAGACCAGCACCATCACGAAGACCAGGATCTCCCAGCCCGAGTCGATGCCGGCGGCCTTCAGCATTTCAGCCACCAGGTCGTCGCCGCCAAGGGCGCGGAAGACGAAGGAAAAGAGCGTGGCGCCGAAGATGATGAAGAAGACCAGCGCGTTGGTGAGCGCCGAACTCTCGATGACCTCCCTCAGCATCTTCATGTTGAGGCGCTTGTTCCACCACGCCAACGCCAGTGCGCCAGCGCAGCCGGTGCCGCCCGCCTCGGTCGGCGTCGCCCAACCGCCGAAGATCGAGCCCAGGACGACGAATATCAGGAAGGCCGGCGGCAGGAAGCTGCTAAAGATCATCCGTGTCATCTCAGCGCCGCCCTGGGGGCCGATATCGGCCGCAAGCGGCGGCGCCACGCTGGGCTTCGCGAAAGCCAGGATGCCGATATAGACGAGATAGACGCCGGACATCAGGAGCCCGGGGATGATCGCCGCCGTGAACAGCGTGCCGACCGAGATGGTCATCAGGTCGCCCATGATGACCAGCATGATGCTGGGCGGAATCAAGATTCCCAGCGTCCCCGCCGAGGCGATGGTACCGACCGAAAGCTCCTTGGAGTAGCCGGCCGCCAGCATGGTCGGCAGGGCGACCAGGGTGAGCATGATGACCGAGGCGCCGACGATGCCGGTGGTTGCCGCCATGATGGTGCCGAGCAGGGTCACCGACATGGCAAGCCCGCCGGGGATGCGGCGGGTGATGACCTGCAAGGCCCTGAGGAGTTCGTCGGCAACGCCGGATTTTTCCAGGATCGTGCCCATGAAGACGAACATGGGCACCGCGATCAGGACCTGGTTCTGCACGGCCTGGCCCCAGATGCGCGGGATCAGGCTGCCGAACTGGGCCGGCCGGAAGACGTCGAACATCATTCCGAGGACGCCGAAGGCGAGTGCCACACCGCCCAGGACGAAGGCCACCGGATAGCCCACGAACATGATGACCGTGAGCACCAGGAACATGAGGATGGAGAGATGGTCGCCGACCCATTCCATGGCGCGCCTCCCTCAGTTACTGACCGCGGGCGACGAGGCGCGCGCGGCGAGATCGGGAGGACCGAAGATCATGACCAGCTTGCGGAACATGACCGACATGACCGCCACGTCGAGCAGTAGCAGGCCGAGGAACAGGCAGGACTTGATGATCCACCGCCACTCCAGCCCGTTCGGTGCGTCGGATCGCTCGTTCTGCAGGAACGATACTTCGGCGAAGAAGAAGGCGTAGTAGGTGGCCACCAGGCAATAGGGGATGGCGAAGAAGAGGATGCCAAAGATCTCCAGCTTAGCCTTCTGGCGCGGCGTCTTGTGGCCGGTGAACACGTCGATGCGGACATGGACGTCGCGGGTATAGGCGTAACCCAGCCAGAACAGGAACAACGCGCCATGCAGATGCCACTCGAGCTCCTGGATCGGCGTCGAGCCGAAACCGGGAATCTGGAAGCCGAGCTTTCGGGTCAGCACGTCCCAGCAGATGACCACCACCAGCGCGATAAACAGCCAGCCGAACGCATGCGCGATCCGCTGCAAGACGCGATCGATCACGTCACTCACACTCAACATCGCCTGCATTACGCGAACTCCCCCAAGAAGAAGCGGCCGCCCCGAGGAGCGGCCGCGTACGCCTTTTCGTCGGCTACTTGAGGTAGCCGCGCTCCTTCCAGAGCGAGTAATCCGCACGGTACTTGCTGAGCGAGTCCCAGGCCTTCTTGAATTCCGGGCTCTTGGCCGCCTGCTCCGCCGCGACCTTGTCCCATTCCTTCTGGAAGGCGGCGAGGAATTCGGGGCTCCAGGTCATCAACTTGACGCCCTTGCTCTCGATCTCCTTCAGGGCCGGCCCCTGGACCGTTTCGCCGACGCTGATGCCCTTGAGCACGGTCTGGTCGCAGGCCGCCTCGACCTGGGCCTTCTGCGTCGCCGACAGCGAATCCCACTTGGTCTTGTTGATGATCATGTCACCGAACGTCGCCTGCTGATGCCAGCCGGGGAAGTAGTAGAACTTCGCCACCTGGTGGAAGCCGAGGCTCAAGTCCATCACAGGCATGGAGAACTCGGTGGCGTCGATGGTGCCGAGCTGCAGCGCCTGGAAGATTTCACCGGCCTGCAGGAGCTGGGTCGAGACACCGAGATTCTGCATGACGTTGGCGCCAAGACCGAAGAAGCGCATCTTGAGGCCCTTGAGGTCCTCGAGCGTCTTGATCTCCTTGCGGAACCAGCCCGAGGCCTCGGGCGGGATCAGATGGCAGATCACCGTATGGATGTTGTACTTGCCATAGAGCGCCTGCAGCAATTTCTCGCCGCCGCCCTCCTTCATCCAGCCGAGGTATTCGCCGAGGCCCGGACCGAACGGCACGGTCGAGTAGACGGCGAAGGCGATGTCCTTGCCGGTCCAGAAGCCCGGCGTCGCCCAGGCCGCGTCGAGCGCGCCCGACGAGACCGCGTCGAACGCCTGCCCGGGCGGCACCAGAGCACCCGGCTCGAAGAATTTCATGTCGATGCTGCCGCCCGACAATTTGTTGACCTGGTCGACCGTGTATTTGGCGTTCGGTCCCAGCAGTGCCAGCGTCGACGCGAAGTTCGACTGCATCTGAATGCGGACCTTCTTGTCCTGGGCAGCGGCCGTGCCGGCGCCCAATGCCACCGAAGCGGCAGCCGCGATTACTCCCAATTTACCCATCAAGCGCATGTTTTTCCTCCCGTAGGTCCAAGCCACGGCGAAAGACAGTCCACTTTGTTGGTCTAGTCCTTCGCTCCCTGATCCGACGGCCGTTGACCGACCTGCCGGTCGCCGCCCCGATTCCGGGTGCGGCAAAGTTGTCTGACAATAAAGTTGGAGGCCGCCGGCCGAAATGTCAAACGCGGCGTCAATCGAGGCGATAGATCCGCCGAGCGGTGCCCGCAAAAAGAGCAGACTTCTCGTCGGCTGAAGCGCCCCCAGCAAGGCGCTTGAAGGCATTCCACAGCACGCCGTAGCCGCTGGTGATCTTGTCGACCGGGAAATTGCTCTCGAACATACACCGGTCGACGCCGAACAGTTCTATGCAGGTCTCGACCCAGGGCTTGAAGGCATCGGCCAGAGCCTGCGAGCCGGGAGGTGTCGGCTGCTGATAGAAATCGAACCAACCCATGGCCATGCCGAGGCCGCCGACCTTGACGACGATGTTCTGGCGCTTCGCCAGTTCGGCCATCGACTTCTTCCAGGTCGCCTTCACTTCGGCATGGCGGCCAGCATATCCCGCGTAACCCAAAGGTCCACCGACATGGTCGAGGACGATGGACGTCGCGGGAAAGGCATCGGCAAGATCGGCGATCTCGGCCAGCTGCGGATGATAGAGCCAGGCATCGAAGGTGAGGTCGCGCTTGGCCAGCTCGGCGAAGCCCGCGCGCCAGGTCTTGTCGCGTGTCAGCTCCGGCGTCGGGTCGGTGCGCGAGTTGCGGATGCCGGGATCGGCGTCCCAGCCGGTCTGATGGCGGATGCCCTTGAAGCGGCCATTGCCGGCGGCGATCTGGGCATCGAACACGGCGCCCGCCTTGCTGCCCAGGCGCAAGTCGACATGGCTGACGATGCCGGCGCAAGCACGCAGATTGCCGTAGAGGCCGCTGGCGCTCATGGCGGCGACGCCATTGGCGAACTCGGTCTCGCCGGTGCAGCGCAACTCAGGCAGGCCGTCCTTGCGGTACATCGAGTGGCAGTCGACGAAGACGGTGGCGACGATGTTGTGACCGGTCCGGGTGTCGGCCAGCAGGTCGGGGAACATGTAGTCGCTGCCGGTGCGCTGCCAGAGATGATGGTGCGGATCGACGATCGGCAATTCGGGTTCGAGCGCGGGTTCGCTTACCCTGGCAACCCATTCCGGATTGGGCGGCAGGGTGTTGCCGAGCTGGGGCATTGCTTGTGCAGTCATGGGTTCCTCACCAGATCGGCTTA
>JAUXST010000091.1 GCA_030679805.1 Reyranella sp.
GAAGCCGAGCTTGGCCGCCTCCCGCAGGCGGGCTTCGCGCTGGCCGACCGGACGGACCTCGCCGCCGAGGCCGATCTCGCCGAACACCACCATTTCGGGCGGCACCGGTTCGTCGGCCAGCGACGAGACGACGGCTGCGGCCACGGCCAGATCGGCGGCCGGCTCGCCGATCTTCAGGCCGCCGGCGACGTTGAGATAGACGTCGTTGGCGCCAATGGCGACGCCGCAGCGCGCCTCGAGCACAGCCAGCACCATGGCGAGCCGGTTGGAGTCCCAGCCGACCACGGCATGGCGCGGCGTGCCGAAGGAGGAGGGCGACACCAGCGCCTGGATCTCGACCAGCAGCGGCCGGGTGCCTTCAATGCCCGCGAAAACGCAGGCGCCCGAGACATTGCCGCGGCGCTCGCCCAGGAACAGCGCCGACGGATTGGCGACGTCGGAGAGGCCGCGATCGGACATCTCGAACACGCCGATCTCGTCGGTCGGGCCGAAGCGGTTCTTGACCGTGCGCAGAATGCGGAACTGGTGGCCACGCTCGCCTTCGAAATAGAGTACCGTGTCAACCATGTGCTCGAGCACGCGGGGGCCGGCGATGGCTCCGTCCTTGGTCACGTGGCCCACCAGCAGGACGGCGATGCCGCGGCGCTTGGCGAGTTCGACCAGCGCCTGCGAGGAGGCCCGGACCTGTGTCACCGTGCCGGGCGTGCTGTCGACGGTGTCGAGCCACATGGTCTGGATCGAATCGATCACCGCGACCTTCGGCGCATCGGCGCGCTCGAGCGTCGCCACGATGTCGCGCACCGAGGTGGCGGCGGTGAGCTGCACCGGCGCATCGCCCAGGCCGAGCCGTTCAGCCCGCAGGCGCACTTGGTCGAGCGCCTCCTCGCCCGAAATGTAGGCACAGGCCGTGTTCTGGCGCGCCAGCGCCGCCGCGACCTGCAGCAGCAGCGTCGACTTGCCGATGCCGGGATCGCCGCCGATCAGCAGCGCCGAACCCACGACGAGGCCGCCGCCGCACACCCGGTCGAATTCGGCGATGCCGCTCTTGTAGCGCGGCGGTTGCGGTGTCGTGCCCGTGAGGCCGGCGAATTCGAGGAGACGGCCTTTGCCGCCACGCGCCAGGCCACCGCCTGCCGGACCAGGCGCGGGCGCCGATTCCTCGACGATGGTATTCCACTCACCGCAGGATTCGCAGCGGCCGTTCCACTTGGTGGTGACGGCACCACACGACTGGCAGACGAAGCGCTTCAGCGGGCGGGCCATGTCAGTGCAATTCGCATTTGGACAGACACCAGCCTTCGTGGTGCAGCCAGCACGATTCGTCCTTGTCGTGGCGGTCGCGGCGCAGAGAATTGAGCGTGCGCTGGCCCACCGGGTCGGCCAGCGCATTCGCCAGCGCAGCGGCTTCTCCGTCATCCCGTGCGCCGGCACAAGGGAAGAATCCAACACGCCCGGCGGAGCGTGCACCGATGCCGGCGGCGCTACGATCGAGGCGCAACATGAAACCCCAACGTTCGCTGCCCGTGAGCGGGATGAGCGCGCGACCTCCTTCATCGAGTGCGTCAATCCATGCGGCAGGCGGTGCAGTCGCACCGGCGAAGGCGATGACGGCGTTCCACTGCCCCTCGACGGGCACGACGCCTTCGACGAGACGAACCGATGCGTGCGGCCAGCCCGCGAGGTTTCGTTCGGCGGCAATTGCCAGCCGGGCATCGACCTCAAGGCCAAGGACGCGTCCCGAGGATCCGACAAGTTCGGCCAGGATAGCGGTGAAGTAGCCCGAGCCCGTGCCGACCTGCAGGACGCGATCGCCTGATTTGATGCCAAGGTGATCGAAGTGGTAGGCCCACAACGACGGCTCGCCGGTGTTCAGCCCGCTGCTCTCGTCGAGCGCCACCAGGACATTGTGATAGAGCCGGCGCGGATCGGCGTCGGGCGTGGTCCAGTAGCCATCGGTCAGATGCAGGATTCGCCACGGCCCGGGCCCGACGAAGCGTTCGCGTGGCACCGTGGCGAAGGCCTCGACAACGCGCTCGTCGACGAGATGGCAAATCGCGCGCAGTTCCTCGGCAAACCAACGCCGCGCCTCGGCGAGACTGGGCGGGTGCGGCATGGTCAGAGTTTCCGGACCTGCATGCGGATCGGTCCCTCGGCGCGACCATGAATGAACTGGTCGACATGAGCGTTGCCGGAGTGATCGATATCGGCGACCGGCCCCTGCCAGATCAGCCGGCCCTCGTAGAGCATGCCGATGCGGTGGCCGATCTTGCGTGCGCTCGCCATGTCGTGGGTGATCGAGACGGCGGTGGCGCCGAGGTCGCTCACGCACTTCACGATCAGGTCGTTGATGACGTCGGCCATGATCGGGTCGAGTCCGGTTGTCGGCTCGTCGAAGAAGATGATCTCGGGTTCGCGGGCGATCGCACGGGCCAGCGCCACGCGTTTCTGCATGCCGCCGGAGAGTTCGGAGGGAAACAGTTCGCCGATCTCGGGTCCGAGGCCCACGGCGCCCAGCTTGGCGACCGCGACCTCGCGGGCCTGCTCCGCCTTCATGCCGTCGCTCTGGATCGGGCCGAAGGCGACATTCTCCCAGACGCGCAGCGAATCGAACAGGGCGCCGCCCTGAAACAGCATGCCGAACTTGCGCATGACGCGCGCACGGCTGCGGTCGTTGAAGCCGACGGTTTCCTCGCCGTCAACGCTGATCGAGCCGCGGTCGGGTGCCATCAAGCCGAGAATGCACTTCAGCAGCACCGACTTGCCGCTGCCGGAACCTCCGATCACCACCATCGATTCACCCGGTGCCACGTCGAGATCGATGCCCTGCAACACCTTCTTGGAGCCGAAGGACTTGGTGACGCCGCGTAGGGCGATCTTGGAGGCGGCGCTCATCGGGCGAAAAACGCTTCGGTGATGAAGTAGTTGAAGGTGAAGATCAGGATCGATGCCGAGACCACGGCGTTGGTCGTCGCCATGCCGACGCCCTGGGCGCCGCCCTTCGATGTGTAGCCGTGATAGCAGCCCATCAGGGTGATCAAGAAGCCGAACACGGCGGCCTTCACGAGGCCGGAAAACACATCCTGGAACTCCAGGAAGTCCAACGTATTGCGCAGGTAGGCGGTGTCGTTGAAGTCGAGCTTGTACACGCCGACGAGGAAGCCGCCGAGAATGCCGATGATGTCGGCGACCAGAACCAGGATCGGCAGGGTGACGATTCCCGCGATCAGGCGAGGTGCTATCAGGTACTTGAAGGGATCGGTCGACAGCGTGGTGAGCGCGTCGATCTGCTCGGTGACGCGCATGGTGCCGATTTCGGCGGCAATGGCTGCGCCGATGCGGCCGGCCACCATGAGGCTTGCAAGAACCGGGCCCAGTTCGCGGGTCAGCGATACGACAACGACGTTGGGAATGGCGCTCTCGGCCGAGAAGCGGGCGAATCCGGTATAGCTCTGCAGCGCCAGGACCATGCCGGTGAAGATCGCGGTCAGGCCGACGACAGGCAGCGAGTAGTAGCCGATCTCCAGCATCTGGCTGATGATCTGCCGACGGTAGTAGGGCGGCTGTACAGCCTGGCGCACGGCATGGAAGGCGAACGCCGTGACAGCACCGGTCGCCTCCAGGAAAGCCAGCGACATGCGGCCGAGAACCGTCAACAGCGGAATGTTCACGTCTCTTCTCCCGCCATGTCTTCCGCCACATCGCCTTGGCCCTCGACATATACACGATGATAGCGCCGGCCCAGCGCCGTCATGATTTCGTATCCGTTGGTGCGCGCGCGTTCGGCGAGGTCGTCAGGGGTCAGATTGGGGCCCAGCACCTCGACGGCTGCTCCCGGCTGCGAGAGGTCTTCGGGAACCTCGGTCACATCGATCGTCACGAGATCCATCGAGATTCGGCCGATCACGGGCACGGACTGATGGCCAATGTAAACGACGCTGCGGTTCATCAAGCCGCGAAAATAGCCGTCGGCATATCCCAGACCGATGGTGGCAACACGCGTCGGCCTCGCCGCGCGCCAAGCACCACCGTATCCAACGGTCTGTAGAGCGTCAACGCGACGGGTCTGCAGGATTCGCGCGTACAGAGTCACGGTCGGCAACATCGGATTGTCTTGGCCCGGCAGGGGATTGATCCCGTAGAGGGCGGCACCCGGCCGCATCAGGTCAAAATGATAGTCAGGTCCGAGAAAGATGCCGGAGGAATTCGCCAGCGACGCCGGCGCGCCGGGCATGGCCTTCACGAACGTCCTGAAGCGGGAGAGCTGCTCGCCGTTGATCGGATTGGCCGGCTCCTCGGACGCCACGAGATGGCTCATGAACAAGGCCAGCCGCAATCCGCGCAAGCGACCGCGCTCGTTGATCAGGGCCTGGGCGTCTTCGGGACCGAAGCCCAGACGATTCATCCCGGTGTCGAGATGGATGACGGCATCGAGCGCCTGGTTGAAGCGCTGCGCGGCGGCACGCCAGGCGTTGAGTTGACCGAGATGATTGAGCACCGGGGTGAGGCCGTGCTCGACGAAGTCGGCCTCGGTGCCGGCCAGCAGGCCGTTCAGGACGTAGATGGGATGCCCGAGCAGCACACGCCGCAGCTCTATCCCTTCGTCGATATGCGCCACGAAGAACTGCCGGCAGCCCTCCGCCGCCAGCCTGGGGCCCACGATCGCGAGGCCAGTGCCGTAGGCATCGGCCTTGAGCACGGCGGCGCAATCGACCGGCCGGCCGTCGGCGCGGCCGGCGTCGCGCAGGCCACGCCAGTTGGCCGCGATCGCGCCGAGATCGATCGTCAGGATCGCACCGGCCCGGCGAGTCGCGTCGTCGGCAGGAGAGGACATCGAAGGCGCTAGAAGGCTGGGCCGCCCGGCCGTTCCTCGTCGGCGGGCAGGTTGTCGAACTTGGTGAACTGGCCTTCGAAGGCCAGGCGCACGAGGCCGGTGGGGCCATGGCGCTGCTTGGCCACGATCACCTCGGCCTTGCCGTAGGTCTGCTCGCAACGCTGCTTCCAGGCATCGTGGCGCTCGTTGAAGCGCTGATCGTTCTCTTCGGCGCGTCGCGTCGGCTCGCCGCGCTGGAGGTAGTACTCTTCGCGATAGACGAACATGACGACATCGGCGTCCTGCTCGATCGAACCCGACTCGCGCAAGTCGGAGAGCTGCGGTCGCTTGTCCTCGCGTTGCTCGACCGCGCGACTGAGCTGCGACAGCGCCAGGACCGGCACGTCGAGTTCCTTGGCCAGGGTCTTGAGGCCACGCGTGATCTCGGAGACCTCCTGCACGCGGTTTTCCTGGCGCGACTTGCCGGAGGGATTGAGAAGCTGGAGGTAGTCGACCACCAGCAGGCCGAGACCATGGGTGCGCTTCAGCCGGCGCGCCCGGGTACGCAGCGCAGCGATACTGAGGGCGGGCGTGTCATCGATGAAGAAATTGAGGTGCTCGAGTTCCTGACTGACCGACAGGACCTTGTCGAAATCGCCGCTGATCAGTTCACCCTTGCGGATCTTCTCGGACGGCACCTCGGCCTGTTCGGCGAGCATTCGGGTGGCGAGCTGCTCGGAGGACATTTCCAGCGAAAAGAAGCCGACCACGGCGCCATCGACCGCCTTGGGCTTGCCGTCTTCGCCATGCTCCTCGCGGTAGGCCCGCGCAGCATTGAAGGCGATGTTCGTCGCCAGGGCGGTCTTCCCCATCGACGGGCGGCCGGCGAGGATGATGAGGTCCGAGCGATGAAGGCCACCTAGAAGTTGGTCGAGCTGGAACAGGCCCGAGGCCACGCCCGTGAGCTGCCCGACCCGGTGGTAGGCGGCCTCGGCCGCGACGGTCGCTTCGGTGAGCGCCGCGCGGAACGGCTTGAAGCCGCCTTCGGTCTGGCCGGTGGTCGCGAGTTCGAAAAGCTTCTTCTCGGCCGTCTCGATTTGATGCAGCGCCGTTTCGTCGACGTCGCCACCGAAGGCGCCGTTGACGACCTCTTCGCCGAGATCGACAAGCTGTCGGCGCAGGTAGAGGTCGTGCACGGCGCGTCCGAAGGCGGCGGCATCGATCACATGCACCGAGGCGGCGGCCAGACGGGCAAGGTAGGGAGCCGCCCCGCCTGCGGCCTTCATCGCCTCGTCCTGCTCGACATAGGTCTTGAGGGTAACGGCACTCACCACTTGGCCGCGTTCGATCAGGCGCGACAGCGAATCGAAGAGCTTGCCGTGCAGCGGATCTGCGAAGTGCTCCGGACGCAGGAACTCGGCTACGCGCTGATAGGCGGCATTGTTGACGAGGATCGCCCCCAGCAGCGCCTGCTCCGCCTCGAAATTGTGCGGCGGCTCGCGCAGCCTCGCATCTTCGGCGCCGGGCAGCCGCGTGACGTTCGACGAGTCTTTTTGTGGCTCCATGTAGAGCCCTTTTATGGAGATGAGGGTCCGATCACCATCTCAAAAGCCACCGGCTCGATCAAGAACGGCGCCAAATGCATGCATAGCGGGGACAACCCCTGCCTATTCCGCTGCCATTGACGGCACCGTTCCTTCGCCGCTTTCGGCGTCCGCCATATAATCGCGCGTGAGCGGCACCGCGTCCTGGCGCTTGGAGATCTGGATCTGGAACACCATTTGATTCATGTATCGAAAAGAAACCTCGCAGCCGGCCAGGTAGAATTCCCACATGCGGCAGAAGCGTTCGTCGTAGCCGGCCGTCTGCTTGACCTTTTCCCGGTTGGCGTGGAAGCGCTGGCGCCAGTGGCGGATGGTTTCTGCATAGTGCAGGCGAAGCACCTCGATATCGGTTACCCACAGCTCGACCTTTTCGATCGCCGCTAGGACTTCGGACAGGGCCGGCGTATAGCCGCCCGGGAAGATGTACTTGCGCAGCCAGGTGTTGGTGCCGCCCGGCGACTCCATGCGGCCGATCGAGTGCAGCAGCATGACGCCATCGTCGGCCAGCAGCTCCTTCACCTTGGTGAAGTACTCGACGTAGTGGGCGGCGCCCACGTGCTCGAACATGCCGACTGAAACGATGCGGTCGTAGCGCCCGGGTTCCTGCCGATAGTCGAGCAGCTTGAACCGGACCCGGTCGGCAACGCCACCTTCGAGCGCGCGCCGGCTGGAGACGGTGTGCTGTTCCTTGGACAGCGTCACGCCGGTGACGTCGACGCCGAACTGCTGGGAGAGGAACAGGCCCATGCCGCCCCAACCTGAGCCGATGTCGAGCACGCGCTGGCCCTGTTTCAGCAGCAGCTTGGCCGCGATATGGCGCTTCTTATCGATCTGGGCCTGCTCCAGGCTCTCGCCCGGCGTCGTGAAATAGGCGCAGGAGTACTGGCGGTCGCGATCGAGGAAGAAGTCGTAGAGCTGGTCGTTGAGGTCGTAGTGATGGGCGACGTTGCGTTGCGCCCGACCGATCGGATTGTACTGCTCGAGCAGCCGCAGGAATTTCTGGAGGGCGAAGGACCAGCGCACCAAGGGCGTGGACTCGACGGCGACGATATTGCGTCCGAGGAGATCGAGCAGGTCGTAGATATCACCGTTTTCGATGGTGAGCTTGCCGTTCATGTAGGATTCGCCGAACGCCAGCCGCGGGCGGAGTGCCAGCCGAACGCCGGTCCACCAAGTATGAATACGCAGGGTGACGTCGGGCCCCGGCGCCGCACCCACAAGGCGGTGTGAGCGGCCGGCGGCATCGATGATCGTCAATTGGCCTTCGCCCAGCACGTAGGCGAGTACTTTAGCTAGCAGCATCGTCGTTCCCCCCGGGGCAACGATCTGTCGGGCGGATTGGACATCCGCCCGTTGGTCCGAGTGCGCGTTTAGATGGAATGTTAAGCTAAAAGGCATTTTCAAGGCAAAGGGTCGCACATCAAAAACCGCAGTCTTTGATGTGGAACAAATGCAAACGATTTGCAGTCGCTACGCTCAAATGCTAGAAATTCAGTGACTGACACTCACTCGCATTTGGGGGCTGAAGTGAAGCGACGCATCTTGATGACTACTGGGCTGTCGGCCGGCCTCGGTCTGATGTTGATGCCACGGCGCTCGCAGGCGCAGGGCGCGACGCTCAACCTCTACTCCGCACGGCACTACAGCACCGACGAGGCGCTGTACGGCAACTTTGCCGATCTGACCGGCATCAAGATCAACCGTATCGACGCCGAGCCCGATCCGCTGGTCGAGCGGCTCAAGGCCGAGGGCGACAGGAGCCCATGCGACGTGCTGATCACCACCGATGCCGGCCGGATCGAGCGCGCCCGCCAGCTGGGCCTGCTGCAGCCGGTGTCGTCGGCGGTGCTCGCCAAGGCGGTACCGGCGCATTTGCGCGATCCGGACAATAACTGGTTCGGCGTGTCCAAGCGTGCGCGGGTGATCCTGTTCAACAAGACGAAGGTCGCAGCCTCGGCGGCGCCGCAGAACTACGAGGACCTCGCCGATGCCAAGTGGAAAGGCAAGATCCTGATCCGCTCCTCCGGACACATCTACAACCAATCCCTCGTCGGCTCCCTCCTGGCCGCACTCGGGCCGGAGAAGACCGAAGCCTGGGCCAAGGGCGTGGCCGGCAATCTGGCGCGACCGCCGCGCGGGGGCGACACCGACCAGATCAAGGGTGTCGCCGCGGGTGAGGCCGAGATCTGTGTCGTGAACACCTACTACTACGTCACCCTCATGCGCTCGAAGAAGGCGGAAGACCGCGAGGTCGCCGCCAAGGTCGGTCTGGTGTTCCCCAACCAGTCGAACCGCGGCACCCACGTCAATATCAGTGGTGGTGCGGTTGCCAAGCATGCGCCCAACAGGGAAGCGGCCGTGAAGTTCCTGGAGTATCTGGTGTCGCCGCCGGCCCAGAAGTACTTCGCCGAGGGCAACTCGGAGTATCCGGTCGTGGCTGGTGTCGAGTTGTCGGCCGAGCTGAAGTCGCTCGGTACCTTCAAGGAAGACCAGCTCAACGCCCGCGTCTACGCCCAGAACAACGCCGAGGCGCTCAAGATCATGGACCGGGCGGGCTGGAAATAGCCCGGCCCGAGAACGGCGGCGGCGCCGCAATCGCACGGCTGAGCAGGATCACCGGTACTAGCGAGACGGCGACGATCACGATGGCGCCCACCGCCGCCTGGGCGAGGCGCTCGTCGGACGCGAATCTGTAGACGCCGACCGCCAGCGTGTCGAAATTGAAGGGCCGGATCAGCAGAGTGGCCGGCAGTTCCTTCAGCACCTCGACGAACGCGATGACACCCGCCGTCAGCGCTGGTCCACGCAGCATCGGTAGATGGATGTAACGCAGCACCTGACGCGGCCGGGCCCCCAGCACTCGTGCGCTCGAGTCCATCGCCGGATCGATGGCGGCAAGGCCCGGCGCGATATTGGCCATGCCGACGGCCAGGAAGCGCACAACATAGGCAACCAACAGCGCGAAGGCCGTGCCGCTCAGCAGCAGGCCGCTCGGCAGGCCGAACAGGTTTTGCGTCAACCGGTTGATGCCGTGGTCGGCCGCGGCTAGCGGCAGCAGGACACCGACTGCGATCACCGCGCCGGGGATGGCATAGCCCAGCGAGGCAAATTCGATCACGCGATTGAGCGAGCGTCGGCGGACGAGGCGGCCGGCGTAGCTCAGGAACAGGGCCAGGGCGACGATGAGCGCGGCCGCGATCGTCGCCAGCGTGAGGCTGTTGGCGGCATCGGCCAGGAAACGCTGATCGCCGAGCGCCACGCCGGAGGTGAGGGCGAGCCGCGCGAGATGGAGCGTGGGCAAGATGAAGCCCATCAGGACGGGCAGGGCGCAGGCCAAGGTGGCCGCGGCTGCCCGCCATGTTCCGAGGGCGACGGGCTCGGCATGGTGGCGCAGGCCCGAAGCGATGTGGAAGCGGGCACGACCGCGCGACTGGCGCTCGACCAGGATCAGCAGGACCGCGATGGCGATCAGGATCAGCGAGATCTGTGCCGCGCCCTCGCGGTTGCCCAGCCCGTACCAGGTCCGGTAGATCGCCGTCGTGAAGGTGTGGACGCCGTAATATTGCACGGTGCCGAAGTCGGCCAAGGTCTCGAGAAGCGCCAGCATCACGCCGGCGGCGATGGCAGGACGTGCCAGCGGCAGGGCGACGCGCCAAAAGGTCCGCCATGGGCCGTGTCCCAGGATACGGCTGGCCTCGAGCAGCGGCTGCGACTGCGCCAGGAACGCCGAGCGCGCCGCCAGGTAGACGTAGGGGTAGAGGACGAGCGTAAACAGGAGCGCCACGCCGCTGGCCGAGCCGAGGTCGGGGAACCAGTAGTCGCAGCGACTCCATCCGGTTGCCGTCCGGTGCGCGGCTTGGAGCGGGCCCGCGAAGGCCTGAAGGTCGGAGTTGGCATAGCCGATGATGTAGGTCGGAAGCA
>JAUXST010000093.1 GCA_030679805.1 Reyranella sp.
AGAGCCGACCAGAGATGGTCCTTCACTTCCGGGGTGATGGCGATCCTCTCTCGCGCCAGAAGGGCCGAGATCCACTGCGCGGCCCAGCCGCGTTCGGCGATGTCGTCGATGAGTGCAAGCGGCTGCAGAGCGACAGGCGCATCAGCGTCTTCGGTGAGCGCGCCACCCAGATCGTGCCAATCGCCGCGCATGGCGAGCGCGGCGGCGCGGATTGAGCCGCCGAAGTCGAAAGCGAAGACCTGTGCCTTGGCGTAACGCCGAAACTGCAACGCCATCAGGGCCAACAGGACGGACTTGCCGGCGCCGGTCGGGCCGACCACGAGCGTGTGGCCGACGTCTCCGACGTGAAGGGAGAAGCGGAACGGCGTCGCGCCCTCGGTCCTGCCGAAGAAGAGCGGCGGGGCGTCCAGATGATCGTCCCGCGCCGGCCCCGCCCAGATCGCGGAGAGCGGGATCATGTGCGCCAGATTGAGCGTCGAGACCGGCGGCTGACGGACATTGGCGTAGGCGTGTCCCGGCAGGGAGCCGAACCAGGCATCGACGGCGTTGACCGTTTCCGCCATGCAGGTGAAGTCCCGGCCCTGGATCACCTTCTCGACGAGGCGCAGCCTCTCGTCGGCGATGCGCGGATCGTCGTCCCATACCGTGACCGTCACCGTGCAGTAGGCTGCACCGACGGCGTCGGAGCCCAGCTCCTGCAGGGCGGCATCGGCATCGATAGCCTTGTTGTGGGCGTCCGTATCGAGGAGCGTCGACGCCTCGTTGGTCATCACCTCCTTGAGGATCGCCGCGATCGACTTCCTCTTGGCGAACCACTGCCGGCGGATCCGGGTCAGGAGCCTGGTGGCGTCGGTCTTGTCGAGCATGATCGCCCGGGTGGACCAGCGATAGGCAAAGGCCAGCCGGTTGAGCTCATCCAGGATTCCGGGCGTGGTCGCCGCCGGGAAGCCGACGATCGTGAGCACGCGCAGATGGGTGTCGCCCAGCTTCGGCTCCAGACCACCCGCCAGGGACTGATCGGCCAGCAGCGCATCGAGATACATCGGCACTTCCGGCACGCGCACGCGCTGGCGCCGGGTCGAGATGCAGGAGTGCAGGTAGGTCAGCGTCTCGCCATCGTCGAGCCAGCGGCTTTCGGGCATAAAACCTTCGAGGAGTTTTAGGACGCGATCCGTCCGGTCGATGAAGCCCGCCAGGATCTCGTGCGCGTCGGCGCCCTCGGTGCGGGCGCGGCCCTCGTAGAGGAAGCGCTCGGCGCCGGCGGACTCCCAGGATGGCGGCAGGTAGAGGAAGGTGAGAAAATAGGCCGACTCGTAATGAGCCCCCTCCTCTTCGAAAGCGGCCTTCCGCTCGGCATCGACCAGCGCGGAGGCTGCATCCGCAAAACTGCTTTCCGGATAGGTGCTGGACGGCTGCCGTTGCGCCTCGACGAAAATCGCCCAACCGGAGCCAAGCCGGCGCAGCGCATTGTTGAGGCGCCCAGCGA
>JAUXST010000095.1 GCA_030679805.1 Reyranella sp.
TGCGTCTTCTCTTTCCTGAGCCTCCATGATGTCGGCAGGATCGAGGCCCTCCAGCAGCGAGAGGTAAAGACTAAAGGCGGTGACGCGGCATGCCATAAAATTGATGTCGGCGCCGAAAATGCGACCCTTCAGGAGTTCTCCGCGTTCCCGAAAACCAAGCTGACGTTGCGCGCGAGCTTCAGCGAGCGCGATGAGGCGACGATATGCGGTCGTCAGCAGAATTCCCGACCCACACGCGCCGTCGAAGATCGTTTCCGCTAGCGGATCTGACGAATATGCGAACGCTTGATCGACGACCAGCATCGCAAGATGACGGGGCGTGTAGTACGCTCCGTCCTTCGCCTGCTGCTCGGGTGACAGGAACGATTCATATAGGCCGGAGAGAAGCTCGACGGGAATGAAACTGAAGTCGTAGTTCCAGAAATCCCCTTGCCCCGTTCGCACGTCGGTGCGACGCAGAAACTGATTGAGCAGGTCAAAGCCTTCGTTGGTGAGTGCGGTCCAAGGATCGTGACGATCATCGCCTAAGAAATCGCCGTTGAAGTCGAACCGAAGCCAATCGATGAGTGCCCGCATCGCTTGACGATCGCCGCGAGCGATCAGGCCGTGCAGAGGGTCGACTTGGCGGCGTTGCCGATAGGTAACACCGACAATTTCTCGGTGTTCGAGGTAGGAAACGAACAGCACTTGGCCCATGAGGAGCTCGGCCAAGCGTCTGGACCTTTTCTCGTCTCTTCCTGCAAAGCCTACCTCTGACAGTTTCGCCACAACGGCCGAGAGATTAGCGAGAAGCTTGCGGTCAACCCGCGCCTTGACGTCGAACCAGCTTGGCGTGCGACGGGATAGATTCGCCGAGACCACATCCAGAGCTGAGAAAGGACCGTCTGGCCGGGCTTCTTGTAGAGAAAGGCGTTCACCCGCATTACGGAGTCTGCGAGCGGGCAAGGCAATGGCCTGGTCTCCCTTCACCTCGATCACCACGGTAGCGAGGTTCTGGTTCCAGATGCGTTGGCGGGCTTCGTCGAGGGCCTGGGCCGTCAATGGCTTCTCGTTGTCTCCGACGAAGACGACCGTTGGTACTCCTTCGACATCGAACACGGCTTGGGCGCGTATGGCGCCGTCAGGCTTCAGGAGGGTTTTGATCTCCAAGGCGTAAGGATGGGATTGGGGAACCGTGTCGTGTCGGCGATGCAGCACGGCGGGCTCGGCTGCATAGCCGAGCTTTTCCAACCAGTTCTGTGTCGCCTTCGTCGTCACAGGAGTGACCTTTCTGTCTTAGCCACAGATGAGAACATATCATGAACAACTATTCCAGCCCATAGCGTCGCCCAGTCCTTCGGCAGAGGTGTCTGATAAAGTGATTTCATGCGACCCGCCTTTGGCTGGGCTGGGCGGCGCCCGCCGCGGAACCGTGCTCAGCGTGATGCAGGTTGGGCAAGGAAAAGAGGTCGAGCTGGCTACGAGCTGCGATCGCGTCTGGCAGAGCAAACCCGTCGCGCAGGACCTGTAGGTGCGGGTCGAGGCTAACCAGGAGAACGTCATCCTGCGGCAGCGGCGCGCCTTCTTCAATGAACCTCCAGCCGTTCGCGCCGAGAGACAGTCGATTGCCCCAAAGGCTGATGAACGACTTCTTTCGAAGGTCGCGCCGGAGGCGGGCGAGCGATGATTTGTGGGCCTGAAGTTCAAGCTTGAATTGATCGCGTAATAGCGCCGCGATTCGGAGGATCAATATTGTCTGCCAACTGAACTTAGCCGGAGAGCCCTTCTGCTTGGGACGTACGTCGGCAGGTACTAAGGCACGTCGGCTGGTCCATTCGCGGAGCTTCTCCGTCGAAAGTCCAGTCAACTGCGAAGCAATGGGCGTCGGGACAAAGCGCAGGTCAGCCTCCACTAGAACGGGCACAATACCCGATCTCGTATAAAGAACGGGTATCATACCCGACCTGTTGCGAAAAGGACGCCACGGAATTTTCGCAACACCTAGAGGGGGTGGCATTTGCGCCAGTGGTACGGCCGAGGTCGACGCCACTGGGAGGCGAAGATGAAGAAGAGGACACTCACCATTCGATTGATGCCGGACTGGAGGAGCGGTCTCAGAGCGGCGGCTCGCAAGTCGCAAGCGAAGACCTACCAGGGTGAAGAACTCGGCCTCGAGACCCCGGCTGTCTTCTTCGGGAGGCTGACGGAACGTCGATGGGCGCTCATCAGCATGCTCCAGGGCAAGGGCGCCATGTCCATCAGAGAACTGGCGCGGCGGGTGGAGCGAGACGTGAAGCGCGTCCACGAGGACGTATCTGTCCTGACGGAGCTTGGCCTGTTCGAGTGTGACGAAGGCGGTATTGCCTGCCCGTTTGCACGCATTCACGTTGATTTTGAGCTGGCTGCTACAGCTTAGAAGGGATGACGCAGCAGCGTCGCTGGTGCCTCGCCGGCGGATAGCTCACTGAACAGTAACGAGAACGGCGGCCATCTGGCCGCCGCTTTTGTTTGCAGACTCGGTGCCCATGATAAAGCCCTCGATCCTCTCCCGCCGCGGCCTGCTCGTTGGAGCGGGCGCCGGTGCCGGCCTGCTGCCGTTGTCTGCCGCCGTGGCCGCCGACCAGGTTCCGACACCGCGTCAGACCGAAGGTCCCTTCTATCCGACAGGCTTCCCCGCCGACATGGACAACGACCTCGTGCAGGTCCGCGGCCAGCAGGCGCGGGCCATGGGCGAGGTGCTTCATCTAAAAGGGCGCGTGATCGGCGTCGATGGTCGCCCGCTCGCCGGCACCCTGGTCGAGATCTGGCAGTGCGACGCGCAGGGCCTCTACGACCATCCGCGCCAGCCCGGCCGCGACCGCCGCGACGCTGCTTTCCAGGGCTACGGCCGCATGAGGACCGATGCCGACGGCGTCTACCGTTTCCGGACGCTGAAACCCGTCGCCTATGCCGGCCGCACGCCGCACATCCACCTCAAGGTCGCGACCGGCGACGGCCGCCTGCTCACCAGCCAGTTCTATGTCGCGGGCGAGCCGCAGAACGAGCGTGACGGCGTGTTCCGCGCCGCCATGCGTCAGCCCGGCCAGCGTGAGCGCATCGAAATGCGGCTGGAGCCGGCGCCCGGGATCGAGGCGGGCTCCCTCGCGACCAAGATGGATATCGTGATCGGCTGAAAGGCACTTCTCGGTTGTCGTGGGTTCAGCTTGCTTATGTTATTATAACTCGTTATAACTTCACTATGAAAGTCGACATTCGTCCAATCGGCAACTCATTGGGTGTCATTCTTCCCCGGCCAGTCCTCAAGTCTTGGGGCGTGGGCGAGGGCGACCAACTGGAAATAACCGACAAAGGTTTGCACCCCTCCAGAAAGGGCGGCTTGGCCCCGGGGAAGTTGGACGAGCTGAAACGGTCGATTGCGCTCGCCGTCGTGCGGGATTTTGTGCCCGCGCAAATCCGTGCCCAGATCCTGGCCAATCTGTATCGCTGGCGAAAACAGGGAGCCTGGGTGTCGGCCTATGACGAATGGCACGATATTGCCATGCGTGGTGATGATGGCGAGCTTTTCGCGATGATGCTGGGGCGCGACGACAACGCGACGCGATTGCGCGAGTCGATGCCGTTCGTTGGGCTGCTGCCGCAATCGGAGGTCAGGCGCCTGCATGAAGAAGCATCAGCTTGATCACATCCTGAGGGCAGCGGGCAACATTACCGGCCAGAAGCAGTTTGTGATCCTCAGATCTTCAGCTGCCGTGCGATGAATTCCTTGACCGTTGCCTGCGCCTTGTCGGTCTGCGGACCGGGCACGGCGACCCATTCGTGGGTGGAGTCCTCGAACAGGCGATAGTCGCACTGGCCGCCCGCCGCCCTATAAGTTTCGGCGAACTTTTCCTGCATCGCCGGCAGGACGTTGTCGTCGAGGGCACCCTGCATGATGAGGAACGGCACCAGCGTGACCTTTTCGCCGCGGTCGAGAATCTCCTGGGGGTTGCCTTCGTGGATGCTCTCCCACGGCGAGAAGAAGGTCTTGTTGCTCTGGATCATGGTCTCGTTCTTGCGACGCTCCGCGTTCTCGAAGCGCGCGATGGTGTTGCTGGGCGGCGAGCGCATCGCCACCCAGGAGACTGCTGCATCGACGTCCGGTGCGCCCGCGACGGGAATGGCGCAGTAGCGCGGATCGTGCGGGCGCATGGCCAGAAGCTCGGCGACGTGGCCGCCGCTCGAGGAGCCGTAGACGCCGAGCTTTGAGACATCGCCGTTCCAGCGCGCGGCGTTCGCTTTCAGCCAGCGC
>JAUXST010000103.1 GCA_030679805.1 Reyranella sp.
AAGTGCGTGCTCGATACCTGCCGGCACCTCGAGCAGGAAGGCTTTACCGTCACCTACCTGCCGGTGCAGCCGAACGGGTTGATCGATCTCGATGTCCTGCGCGCCGCGGTCACCGACAAGACCGTGGTGGTTTCGATCATGGCGGTGAACAACGAGATCGGCGTCATCCAGCCGCTGGCCGAGATCGGCAAGATTTGCCGCGAGAAGGGCGCTTTCTTCCATACCGACGCGGCCCAGGCCGCCGGCAAGATTCCGCTCGACGTCGAAGCGATGAACATCGATCTGATGAGCATCTCGGGCCACAAGATCTACGGACCCAAGGGCATCGGCGCGCTCTACGTGCGCCGCAAGCCGCGCGTGCGTTTGGCGGCAATGATCCACGGCGGCGGCCAGGAGCGCGGTTTCCGCTCCGGCACGCTGCCGACGCCGCTCTGCGTCGGCCTCGGCGAAGCGGCCGAGATCTGCATGAAGGAAATGGACGGTGAGGCCGTGCGCCTCACCAAGCTGCGCGATCGCATGCTGAAGGGGCTGAATGCCAAGCTGTCGGAGATCTATGTCAACGGCGACCTGGACCACCGCATTCCCGGCAATCTCAACATCAGCTTTGCCCACGTCGAGGGCGAATCGCTGATGATGGGCATCAAGAACCTGTCGGTGTCGTCCGGTTCGGCCTGCACCTCTGCCTCACTCGAGCCCAGCTATGTGCTGCGCGCGCTCGGCGTCGAAGAGGAAATGGCGCACACGTCGCTGCGCATCGGGCTCGGGCGCTTCACGACCGAGCATGAAGTCGATACTGCCGTTGAAGAGCTGGTGCACCACGTCACCAAGCTGCGCGAAATGAGTCCGCTCTGGGAAATGTCCCAGGAAGGAATCGACATCAAATCCATCGAATGGGCCGCCCATTAGGTCTGTCGAAGGTTTGAAGGAAGATTTGAGGAGAGTGTCATGGCCTATAGCGAAAAGCTTCTCGACCACTACGAGAACCCCCGCAACATCGGCTCGCTCGACAAGAATGCGGAGGATGTCGGCACCGGTCTGGTCGGCGCGCCGGCCTGTGGCGACGTCATGAAGCTGCAGATCAAGGTCGGCGCTGATGGTCTGATCGAGGACGCCAAGTTCAAGACCTTCGGCTGCGGTTCGGCGATCGCGTCGAGTTCGCTCGTCACCGAGTGGGTCAAGGGCAAGACGATCGACGAGGCCGAGACGATCAAGAACACCGACATCGCGCGCCACCTGGCGCTGCCACCGGTGAAGATCCACTGCTCGGTGCTGGCCGAGGACGCGATCAAGGCGGCAATTGCTGACTATCGCGCCAAGGCGTCGAAGAAGGACGAAACCCAGGAAGCCGCCGAGTAGACAGCCGAAGATTTCGGAGCAGAGCGTCATGAGCACGACCACCGAAGCGTCCCAGTCCGCCGCCGTCGCGCCAACGGCTCCCGCACCCGCTGCCGCGCCGCGCGTCCGCCGGCCGCGTCCGCAGGTGATGTCGGTGACCCCGGCCGCCGCCGAGCGCGTCAAGGCGCTGATCGACGGCCGCGAAAAGCCGACCATCGGCATCCGTATCGGTGTGCGCAGCAAGGGCTGCTCGGGCATGAGTTACACGCTCGAATTCGCCGACGCCCAGCAACCAATGGACGAGGTCGTGGAAACGGCCGGCGTGAAGCTGCTGATAGATCCCAAGGCGTCGCTGTTCCTGATCGGCACGCAGATGGATTAC
>JAUXST010000106.1 GCA_030679805.1 Reyranella sp.
TGAGTTCGACACTGCCGATCCGGATCGCGCGCGCGGCACTGATGTCGCGCGGCCCGTGCTCGGGCAGCAGGCGGGCGCCATCGATGAACGTCCCGCCGGGGCTGCCCAGATCCTCGAGGCCCAGCCGTCCGCTCGCCGTCAGCAGGCGGGCATGGGGCGTGCCGACCGACGGATCCGGCAGGGAGAGGTCCGTCGGCTGGGCCGCGGGCGCGCCCGTGATCAGATAGCTGCCCGACGCGCCATCGATGGCCAGAGTCACGACCGCGCCGCCGGCGACCGTGCCGGCGAGTTGCCAGCCGCGTTTGTCGGTCAGCGCCTTCGCCGGCGGCGGCAAGGCGGAGGGCTGTTGTGTGGCGGACGATTGGGCGGGCCTCGGCCCTCCGGCCGGGGCGGCATAACCCGGCGCACCGCCCGTGGCGGGTTCGTCGCGCGGCCAGCGCATGAAGGCGAAAATCCACAACAGGACCAGCGGCACGATCGAGCCGATCCCCGTCAGCGTCAGCAGGATCGCGCCCAGGCCCGTCCAGCCCGGCAGGCCCGCCTTCTCGACGATGCGCCACGCCATCCAGCCGGCCAGCACCGCGCCGACGAGGGCGAAAGCACTGGACAGGCCGAAGAGGCCCATCAGGGCTGCGATCTCGCCGCCCATCACGTCAGCGCTGCCCCGGCGAGGCTTCGCCGTTGGGCCAGGTGCTGAAGGCCAGCACGGCCATGACGATGAACGAGCCGATCAGCGGCACGAGATGGAACAGCGACAGCGCGCCGGAAAAGCCCGCCCGGACGAAAATCCGCCAGGTCGGGATGATCAGCACCAATGCCACGAGCAGGTGCAGCATCAGGATCCCGAGCAGCAGGAACGAGCCAAGTCCGAGGATCCAGGCCACATAAAGCTCCACGGCTAGACGAGCGCCACGACTTCGATCTCGACCATCACGTCGCGCGGCAGGCGCGCCACCTCGACCGTCGAGCGGGCCGGCGGATTGGCGCCGAAATATTCCGGCCGGCCGTAGACCTCGTTCATGGCGCCAAAACTATCCATGCTTTTCAGGAAGACCGTGGTCTTGACCGAGCGGTCGAGATCGCTGCCGGCGGCCTTCAGGACGGCGCGCAGATTCTTCAGGACCTGGTGCGTCTGCTCGGCGATGCCGCCCGCGACGATCTCGCCCGAGGCGGGATCGAGGGGAATCTGGCCGGCGCAGAAGACCATGCCGTTGGCCACGATGGCCTGCGAATAGGGTCCGAGCGCCTTGGGAGCCGCGTCCGTCTGAACTGCCTTCTTGCCGTTTGCCACTGGTTTACCCCTCCGTCGAAAAAGCTGGCTGGACGCTAACATAGACCGGTTTGCTTGACAGGTGGTCCGGCAACCATTATCCGCGCGGTTCTCCGGGCCATAGCTCGGTTGTTAGGGGGGCTGTAGCTCAGCTGGGAGAGCGCCTCGTTCGCAATGAGGAGGTCAGGGGTTCGATCCCCCTCAGCTCCACCAACCACCCTGACCCGCTCCTCTGGCTTCTCCGGCCGCATTCACTGGCTTGCCGCGCGTCCTCACGGCACTATTGCCGTCGATGCGCAGACGCAAACGCCCGACGCCCGCCGAGATCGGCCTCGCCGCCGACGAAGGGCGAATCCTTGCCGCCCTTCGTAGCCCGCAGCACATCCAGGAATTCGTGGCCGGGCTGCACGCCAACTTCGAGCAGGACGGCGCCACGCTGCGCTCGGTGCGCGGCGTGCTGCGGCACCGCCAGGCTCATTGCCTCGAGGCGGCGTTCGTCGCGGCCTGCGCGCTCTGGCTGCACGGCGACCCGCCCCTGCTCATGGACCTGACCGCCAAGGGCGATGCCGACCATGTCGTCGCCCTGTTCCGCCGCGACGGCTGCTGGGGCGCGATCTCCAAGAGCAACCATGCGTGGCTGCGCTGGCGCGATCCCGTCTATCGCAGCCTGCGCGAACTCGCGATGTCGTACTTCCACGAGTACTTCAACAAGGGCCGCAAGACGCTGCGCAGCTATTCGGCGTCCGTCGACCTGCGGCGGTTTCAGCCTGGCACGTGGATCACCAACGCGGACAATTGCTGGGACGTCGGCGCCGCCGTCGACGATGCCCGCCACTACCGGCTGATCACGCCGCTGCAGATGCGCTGGCTCATGTCGCCCGACGCCACGGTGATGCGCGCCGACAACCTCGTTCAATACGAAAGCCGCGATCGCAAGACGGCCCGGCGATACTGAGGGGCAGCGCGATGAGACACGCAATCCTTGTCCTGCTGCTCACGATGCTCGGCGCGGCGCCGGCGGCCGCGCAGATCCCGCCGGAGTGGCAGTCGGCGGCGCAGGCCGTCATCGGCGAACTCGAACGCGACACGCCCCAGGCCGCCAAACCGTGGTCGGGCGCGGAACTCACGCAGGGCTGGAACCTCGCCCGAGCCTGGCGCCGCCACAACAACGGCAACGTAGAAATCATCCTCGCCGAATATCTCACCTTCACCGCGCTCTGCCGCCGCGGCTGCGCCGGCAGCACCATCGAAGGCCAGGGCTATGTCGCGATGGCCCAACAGGTCAAAGCCTTGCTGGCCGAACAGGGCGGCTCCTATGC
>JAUXST010000110.1 GCA_030679805.1 Reyranella sp.
AAGCTCTGCGCCGGATAGTCGAGCATGCGGCCCATCGGCGTCGACCAGATGCACGACGCCATCGGCACCAGGTAGCGGTCGCGGAAGGCTCGGCTGAAGCCCGCGTCGTCGATGAACTTGCCGATGGTGAAGTCGAGGTTCTCGCATTCCTCGAGCAGCCGCGGCGCCAGGCGGTTGAAGCGCAGGATGTCGTGCGTCATGCGCAGGAACGACGGCCGCACGACGTTGCGCCGCTGGCCGAAGTAGCCCGTAAACGAGCTGCCGTACTCGAACCGTCCCTCATCGAGGCTGACGGCGAACGACATGTCGGAATTCTCGGTCGGCACGCCCAGGTGATCGAACAGAGCCACCAGGTTGGGATAGTTGCGCTCGTTGAACACGATAAAACCGACGTCGACGGCGCGTGTGCCGCCGGACACCGGCGCGTCGACCGTGCAGGAATGCCCGCCGAAGCGGTCCTCGCGCTCGTAGATCACGACTTCGTGCTTGCGGCTCAACAGCCAGGCCGCACCCAGTCCCGCCACACCGGCGCCAATGACGGCGATCTTCATTCGAGATGACTCCCTGACATTCTTCCCACATACGCCGGGAGAAGCGGGGCGGATGACCGCAGGGCGCGCGCCACTGGAGTGGCGCGCGCCCAGCAAGCTAGGCCGAGCGCTTGATCGTGCGGAAAGCCTCGAGCGCGCGTTCGCGGGCGGCGGCGTGGTCGACGAGGCGGGCCGGATAGATCTCCGGCGGCAGCGGCTGCTTGGCGGTCCACGGCCGATGGATGGTTTCCGCCGGCAGGCTTGCGAGTTCGGGGATCCAGCGGCGCACGTAGTCGCCGCTGGGATCGAACTTCTCGGCCTGCAGCATCGGGTTGAAGACGCGGAAGTAGGACGCGGCATCGGCGCCGCTGCCGGCGACCCATTGCCAGCCGGTGGCGTTGTTGGCCGGATCGGCATCGACCAGCGTGTCCCAGAACCAGCGCTCGCCGCTGCGCCAGTCGATCAGCAGGTCCTTGGTGAGGAACGACGCCGCGATCATGCGCACGCGATTGTGCATCCAGCCCGTGGTCCACAATTCGCGCATGCCGGCATCGACGATCGGATAGCCGGTGCGGCCGCGCCGCCATGCTTCCAGCGCGTCGGTCGCTTCCTCCCAGGGAAAGACGTCGAACTCGGGCCGGAAGTTGCGTTGCGCCAGGTCGCCGAAGTGGAACAGGAGGTTGTAGGCGAATTCGCGCCAGCCGAGTTCCGCCATGAACTTCTCGACGGCGGCGGAATGGCCGAGGCTGGTGGCCGCTCGCCAGATCTGGCGCGGGCTGATCTCGCCGAAGGCAAGATGCGGCGACAAGCGCGAGGTGCCCTCGATCGCGGGCAGGTCGCGCGCCTGGCGATAGCGCTGAAGCGCATCGTCGAGGAAATCGGTGAGGCGCCGCGCCGCCGCCGCTTCGCCCGGGGTCCAGCTCGCGCGCATGCCGCCCGCCCAGTCCGGCGCCGTCGGCAGGAGTTTCCAGTCCGGGAGCTTTTCGCTCTCCGGCCAGGCACGCGGCGCTGGCAGGACCTTGGGCGCGGGCAGCGGGGCGCTTGGCAAGCGCAAGGCGCGGCAGGCGCGCCAGAACGCCGTGAAAACCTTGAACGGCTGGCCGGTCTGGGTCGCCACTTCCCACGGTTCGAACAGCAGGTTGGCCTTGTGGCTTTCGGCGTTCACGCCGCGCGCCGTGAAGGACTGCTTCAGCCGCGCGTCGCGATCGCGCGCGCCCTGGTCGTAGACGCGGTTCCAATAGATCGAGCTGGCGCCGCAGGTCGCCGCCAGTTCGGCGATCGCCGTCTCGGCCGGGCCGTGCCGCAGCACCAGCCGCGAGCCCAGCGCGCGCAACGAGGCGTCGAGCGCGCCAAGGCTGTGGTGCAGCCACCAGCGCGAGGCAGCCCCCGGCGCCCGAACGCCCTCGGTTTCCTCATCGAACACATAGACCGGCACCACGGGCCGGCCGGAGCCCAGCGCGGCCAGGAGTGCAGGATTGTCCGCGAGGCGGAGGTCGTTGCGAAACCAGACGATGGATGCCGACATGATCGGCATACGGTTGGAGGTACGGAATGGATCACTGGGTCGATTTCATCGGACCGCGGGCCTCCTAGGCCCGCTCATCCTCATGATGCGGGCCTGGAGGCCCGCGGTCCCTTGACCTAAGACCTAGGACACACCGGCACTTTGTGCATCTCCAGGTTCGCCAGGTCGGCGGTGACGGTCAGTAGGCCGGTTTCGACCGTCAGCCGGTCGAGCACGCCGTTGTCGAACACCAGGGCGCTCACCGAAAACAGCGGCCGCTGGTCCTGCTGCCGACCGCGGGTGAAGCTCATGAACACCGGCCACGACTTGCCACCGGGCAGCGCCACCGGCTTGTCGGCCGGGCGGGCGCTGCGCACCGTGGCCTTGTCTTGCGCGGCGACCTCGATCAGGAAGGCATCGCCGATCACCTCGGCGTCGAACATCAGGGCGGGGAAGGACGCAGCCCCCGCGTTCAGCCGGTCGATCATATGGGCGATGGCCGCCGTCGGCAGCAGTGTGGGCGGCGGCAGGGTGAACTGGTTGGGCGGGTTGCCGGCATAGACGACCTCGGCGCGCGTCTCGCCTGCCTGGCGCTGGACCCTGCCTTTGATCTCGCGCGGGTTGCCGTTCTGGGTCTGCACGACTCCGTAGCGGAAGGCGTTGCGTGTCTCCTCGCTGTCGAGCTTGGAGGCCAGGCTCATCTTCCACGAGGTGGTGAGCGCGATCTCGGTCCTGATGTCGCGCTTGAGGTGCCAGCCGGCGCAATCCTGGGTGAGATCGTGCACGGCCGTGCCGATACGCGGCGCATTGGCCGCGGGGCCCAGGCGCAGCACATATTCGGCGCGGTGCGGCATGATCTCGGCCGCGGCTTCCCCGGACCACAGGAGGGCGGGTGACAGCGCTGCTAGCGCGGCGACAAAACTCACAAATGGACGCATGGTGGCACCTTGCGCACGAGGCCGGACGCGGTCAATCGTGCGCGTCATGACTTGGCGGCAACTTGTGGCGGGATTTTGGTCGAAGCTTTGGCGGTGCCGGGGCGATCCGCCGGCGATGGCGGCGGCCGAGCGCCAGGCCGACACGATAGAGGTCTTCAAAGCAGCGCGCCGGCTCGATCTCAAGCGTGACGGCGGCGTGCTGAAGAGCTATCGCGTGGCCCTGGGCTTCGCGCCCGAGCGGCACAAGGAGCGCGAGGGCGACGGCCGCACGCCCGAGGGCCGCTACACCATCGACGCCCGCAATCCCAAAAGCGCCTTCCATCTCTCGCTGCGCGTCTCCTATCCCGACGACGAGGACAAGGCACATGCCGCCGCACTCGGCGTGCCGCCCGGCGGCGACATCTATATTCACGGCCAGCCAAATGGACCCACCAAGGCCACGGTCGGTCATCCCGACAAGGACTGGACCACCGGTTGCGTCGCCGTCACCGACGAAGAGATGCGTGAGATCTGGTCGCTAGTGCCCACCGGCGCGCGCGTGGTGATTCATCCATGAGTGCTTTCGACTTCGAGTGCGCCGGCGAGACACTGCAGGCGCTGCCGCAGGGCGCGCTCTATTGGCCGGCGCGCCGCCTGCTGGCCGTGGCCGACCTGCATCTGGAGAAGGGCTCGTCCTACGCCGTTGCCGCGCGCAAGCTGCTGCCGCGCCACGACACGCGCCAGACGCTGGCGGCGCTCGCCGCGCTGATCGATGCGCTTTCGCCCGAGACGGTGGTGTGCCTGGGCGATTCCTTCCACGATCGCGAGGCCGTGGCGCGCCTGGCCGACGAGGAACGCGCCGAGATCGAGCGCCTGACTGCGCGCACGCGCTTCGTCTGGATCGCCGGCAACCACGATCCCGCACCGCCGCCGGGCCTTTTTGGAAAGGGGGGCTGGGGCGAGATCGCGGAAGAAATCGACGAGGGCCCGCTGGTGTTCCGCCACGAGGCGCACTTCGGCCCGGTGACGGGCGAGGTCTCCGGCCACTTCCATCCCGTCGCGGTGCTCACGGTGCGCGGCCGGGGCTTCCGCCGGCGCTGCTTCCTGACCGACGGCCGCCGGCTGATCCTGCCGGCCTTCGGCGCCTATGCCGGCGGCCTCAACGCGCTCGATCCCGCGATCGCCCAGCTCTTCCCCGATGACTACGACGCCTTGCTGGTCGGTCGCGACGTGGTGCGACGGCTGTCGTGGCGGCAGTTGCGGCCGGATGCGGCGGCGTTGGGATGAAGAGCGAAGCTCTCGATCGGTTTGTGGTCCGAGCCTCGACCGTCTGCTTTCCAGGCTGGTCGATCCGCCTCGATCCGGAGATCGTCTTCATGACTGGCGATCGGCTGCACCACGCAAAGGGGCACGACCGCGGCCTTCTCTATTGACGGCATCCGTTGCGGTTTCTAGCTTTCCAGACAGTCGTTGCCCGCGCATGGGCAGCGCGCCACTTAGAGTGAGTGCCACGAGTCGCCAGCACACCGAGCAGGAGGAGGACACTTGTGCCAAATCTGCAGGAGATGAAGCGGGCCGCCGCTCGGGGCAGTCCGCGACTTTCGATCGGCAAGGAAGAACGCGCAGCCTTTCGCTCGGCACCTGCCATGGCAGCACGCAGCCTACGACATATCGGGAAACGACCGCGGTAGAGACGAGGCAACCATGCGCGTCCGACGGATCAACGACACATCGCTCGATGACGCATACGGTATCAAGATGGGTCAGATCCTGGACGCGGGCATGGATGGAAGTCCCCCGTTCGGTACGGCCTGGGGCGTCGTTTCTCCTCGTGGCACCACGACCAGACACCGCCACCACGAGCACGAGGTGATCATCGTGCTGTCCGGGACCGGCATCGCCAGGTCGGACATCTCGGAGGAATCCCTGCAGAGCGGCGATGCCCTCATCGTGGACTCGTTCACCCGCCACACGATCGTCAATCCCAGCGATTCGGACGATCTCGTGTTTGTAAGCGTCTACTGGGAGCGCCCAACCGGGCAGCCGCACTACTCGACCGCCGATAGCGTGCATCCATCGAAAACCGCGGTGATCTCGTCAACTCCTCCGACACCGAACGGCGACCTGCATCTCGGGCACCTTTCCGGTCCGTATCTGGCGGCCGATATTTGCCGTCGATACCATTCGCTGCGCCGCCGAAAAGCGGTCCACATATCCGGCACCGACGACTATCAAAGCTATGTTGTCTTCAAGGCCGATCAACTTAAGCAGACCGAAGCGGAAGTAGCCCGCGGCTTCGGCGATCAGATGGATCGAACGCTCAAGGCCGCAAACATCGTTCTCGATCAATTCACGCGCCCGATGGCGTCGATCGACTATCAACGGCACGTTTCGTCTTTCTTCCGTCATCTGTACGACTCCGGCTGGCTGTTTCCGAAAGTCGATCAGAACCTCTATTGCGATAGATGCAGCATTTTCCTGTATGAAGCGTTGGTCAGCGGGCGATGCCCACACTGCAACGAAATGTCCGGCGGCAACATCTGCGAAGCCTGTGGCTTGCCGAACAGCAGTTCCGACCTGGTCGAGCCACGCTGCAGTCGATGCGGCTCCACGCCATCGTTGCGCCCCGTCGAGACGCTCCACTTCGCACTCGGACGTGCCCGATCGCAACTCGCGCAGTTCTGGGAAAATGCCAGCATCAGCCCCAGGCTTCGCAAGGTCTGCGACTGGTATGCCCGCAGCGCCCTTGCGTCCATTCCCGTTACGGTGCCGACCGACTGGGGCATTCCGGTGCCGGTCACCGGTTACGAAAACCAGCGAATCTGGGTCTGGTTCGAGATGGCGCCGGGCTATCTCTTCAGCTCGGACCGGGCTCTGCGATCGCTTCAGCCTGAGGCGGGAGAGCGCGACGCCGGTTCCTGTGACTTCCATCAGTTCTTCGGTTTCGACAACGGATTCTACCACGCAGTTCTGTTTCCCTCGCTTTTCATCGCGCATGGAGATGTCGATCGACTGCCGTCGAGTTTCGTCTGCAATGAATTCTACCTGCTGAACGGCGAGAAGTTCTCGACAAGCCGACAGCACGCCGTGTGGGGCGGAGATTTCCTCAAGACGGTCAGCTCGGATTTTGTTCGCTTTCACCTTTGCGTATCGAGTCCCGAAGTCCAGCGGACGAACTTCACCTTCGCCGATCTGGACGACACGATTAAGGTCGAATTGGCGGGACGATGGCAGGCGCTGTTGACCGACCTGAAAAGCCTGGTTGAAGCTGCATGCCCGCACGGTGTTCCTGAGCCCGGATCATGGACAACCGCGCATCAGGATTTCTACGCTGACCTGACGCGGCTTCAAGAGGGCATACATCGGGCGTACGAGCCAGGCAGCTTCTCTCCTCAACGTGCAACCCGGCAACTCAGCGAACTTGTCGGCGTTGCGCACAATTTTTGCCGATACGAATCACATCGAAGCGTCGAGGCGCCGCTCACGCCCGAGGCAAGGACGAGCATCGCGCTTCGGCTCGTCGCGGCCCGGGTTCTGGCGGCGAACGTTGCACCGATCATGCCCATATTCGCGCAACGCCTGTGGATCGACCTCGGCGGGGCAGCCGACTGGTCGGACCTTCCGCCCCAGGGATTGCCGTCATGGGTTCCGTCCGGCCATCGGCCGACTCTCGGAAACGACTATTTCGACGACAAGGGTCCGCGCTAGGAGTCGCTTCGAGGAAGATCCCGGATCCGATCGGCGCTCCGGCAGCAAGCGAGAGGAAAATGTCAGCAGGGCCGGTTCATCCGATCGTCGACTTTGTCGCTGTAGGGATTGGACCAGCCAACCTGAGCTTGGCCGCGCTTCGCCAGCCGCAGCGCGACATCACTGCGCAATTCTACGAACAACGTCCCGGCCTTCATTGGCATGAGGGCACGTTGCTCCCCGACGCAGCGATGCAAACCTCGTATCTCAAGGACCTTGTGACACCTGTCGACTGCACCAGTCCCTATTCGTTTCTCTCGTTCTTGCAGAGCCACCGGCGCCTGTACAAGTTCATCATCGCAAATTTTCCGATGGTGACGCGAGTGGAGTTCGACCAGTATTTGAAATGGGTCAGCAGTCGCCTGTCGGACTTGAATTACGCCACCCGGGTACATGCCGTTGAGTATGATCGCCAATTCACGGTGCATCATTCTCGCGGTTCGGTGCGAAGCAATCATATCGTCCTTGGCATGGGACTGGAGCCGCGGATGCCCGAAAGCGTAAGGCAAAACTGCAGCACCACGCTGTTTCACTCTTCGCAGTATTTGAAGTGTCGATCGCGCTTCGCCGACAAGCGCGTTGCGGTGATTGGTGGCGGGCAGACGGGTGCTGAAGTCGTGGCCGACATTCTGAGAGACGAGTCGGCCGCGCCGGCGCAGCTGGTCTGGCTCTCGCGTCGAATGAATTATCTGCCTCTGGACGATTCGCCATTCACCAATGAACTGTTTTTGCCGTCCTACAGTCAGTTCTTTCATTCTCTGTCGGCTCGACTGCGTGAGGCCCTCGTGGACGAGCAGAAGCTGGCGAGCGACGGCATCTCCCATGACACGCTCGAACGACTTTATCGCAGGATCTACCAGCTCACCTACCTTTCGGCCAACCGCCCACCGCGCATAGATCTCAAACCGGCGCACATCGTTGAAGAGATTACGGCGCATCATTGTGGGTGGCGGCTGCAGGTGCGTGAGCGGCTTACGGATCGAACCGACGACATCGATGTCGACGCCGCGATCCTGTGTACCGGATACGAGTATCGCATTCCCGCGCTGTTGGACCCCATCCTGGATCTGTGCGAAACGGCCGCCGGCGAGCTCCGGCTGAACGAGGACTTCTCGGTGCGGTGGCGTGGTCCACGACAGAACCGTATCTACGTTCAGAACGGCTCGCGCATCGGCCGCGGCGTCGCCGATCCGAACCTCAGCCTGGTCGCTTGGCGCAGCGCCAAGATTCTGAACAGCATCGCACAAAGGACTGTCTACGACGTGGAGTGATGTGGCCCGGCTTGTCCGGGCTGCCGTCGCCTTCGGACGGCACTGCATCAGTTTGAATTAGGGGCCTACCGGACGAATGTCGCTCCCGATATCGTGGCGTTGATCGAAAAGGCCTAGTTCGCCCCGAAAAAGCGCGGCCCCTACATGAAAAAGGAGTTAGCGCATGAGGACGATTAGCACGGCCCAGATCGGCGCGAGTGGAGTCCTGTTAATCCAGTACAAACTGCTTAAGCGCGGCATCGAATCTGCGGCGATGACAACGGACGACGGAATCGACTTGGTCGCCTATGCGCCCGGTTCAGGACCACAAACCGTCCAAGTGAAGAGCTGTCTTCGTGCCAAGCCTGCCGGCGGTAAAGGACGTCTGGCATTGGATTGGTGGCTTC
>JAUXST010000112.1 GCA_030679805.1 Reyranella sp.
CTGGGCGGCGTCATCGCCCCGTTTGCCATGGGCGTGATCGTGCAGGATGGCGCCACGCGCCTGGCCGGCTACGACCGCGGCTTCACCATCCTGGGTGGCCTGCTGCTGGTGGGCGGCCTCATCGGCCTGCTCTTCATCCGCCCCGAAGCCGACCGAAAGCGCCTGGCGTCCCTCGTTCCTTGACGCGGCGGGTCCGCTTCCTGTCAGATGGCCGCGAGCGCCCGATCAACAGGGCGCCGAGGAGAAACGCCGCGTGACACAGCAGGACCGCCCCCTCAAGGGAGCCTGGGGCATGACCGCCCTGATCTTCCTCTTCATGCTGATCAACTTCGCCGACAAGGTCGTGGTCGGCCTCGCCGCCAAGCCGATCATGGAGGATCTGAAGCTCAGCCCCGAGCAGTTCGGACTGATCGGCTCGTCATTCTTCTTCCTGTTCGCCATTTCCGCGGTCCTGGTCGGCTTCGTCACCAACCGCGTCCAGACCCGCCACACGCTGCTGATCATGGCCATCGTCTGGTCGCTGGTGCAGTTTCCGATGCTGGGCACCGTCAGCCTGGAAGTGCTGATCGCCTGCCGCATCGTGCTGGGCGCCGGCGAAGGGCCGGCCAGCCCCGTGGCCACTCACGCCATCTACAAATGGTTTCCCGATTCGCTGCGCGGCATGCCCACCGCCATCATCGCCCAGGGCTCGGCACTGGGCGTCATCATCGCCGTGCCCGCGCTCAACTGGATCATCGTCAATCATTCCTGGCACTGGGCGTTCGGCGCGCTGGGCATCGTCGGCCTGATGTGGACGGTGCTGTGGTTCTTCTTCGGCCGCGAAGGCACGCTGGTCGATCCGCCGGTCGCCGACGGCGCCGCGGCCGGCGAGCGCGTGCCCTACCGCTATCTGCTGACCTGCCCCAGCATCGTGGCGGTCTGCTGCACCGGATTTGCCAGCTACTGGGGCCTGGCGCTCGGCCTCACCTGGTTCACCTCCTATCTCGTCGACGGTCTCGGCTACAGCCAGAAGGTCGGCGGCAATCTCAGCATCCTGCCGTGGATCTTCGGCATGGTGGTCGTGCTGGGCGGCGGCTGGATCTCGCAGCGCCTGAAGAAGACGGGCGTCTCGAGCCGCGTCTGCCGCGGCGCCTTCGCGGCCGCGACCGTCACCTTCGGCGGCTGTGTCCTGCCCTTCATCTCCTACCTGCCCTCTCCCGAACTGAAACTCGCCTTCCTGGTCGTCGGCACGGCGATCGGCAGCACGATCTATGTCGTGATCCCGATGATCGTCAGTGAATTGACGCCACAGCCGCAGCGCGCGGCGATGCTGGCCATCGTGACGTCCGTGGTGACGCTGGCCGGCGTCGTGGCCCCGCTCGTCATGGGCGCCATGATCCAGAATGCCACGACCCGGCTGATCGGCTACGAGCAGGGCTTCACCGTCAATGGCTGCCTGCTGCTGGCCGGCGGCCTGATCGGCCTGCTGTTCATCCGGCCCGAGACAGACCGCAAACGGCTGGCGGCGCGTGCGATCGCCGCGCCGTCGCTTCAGCCGGCGCGCGCCTAATTCTTTCGCCAGCCCGGGAGAAGCAAATGACCTCGTCTCTGCCGCGCCGTCCGCTACTTGCCGCTCTTTCCGCCGCGCCGATCCTCGTCGCGACCGGTGCCCACGCCCAGGGAGCCCTCGTGAACATCGAAAAGCGCGTCTTTAAGATGAAGGAGTTCCGCCTCGAAAGCGGCACGGTCCTGCCCGATGTCTCGATCGCCTACGAGACCTACGGCACCTTGGCGACCGATGGCCGCAACGCCGTGCTGCTGACGCACGGCTATACGTCGAGCCAGCACATGGCGGGCCGCTCCGCCGCAAACGGCGCGGAAGGCTCGTGGGACGGGCTGGTCGGGCCCGGCAAGGCGATCGACACTGACAGGCTGTTCGTCGTGTCATCCAACATGCTGGGCTCGTCCTACGGATCGACCAACCCGGCGCAGGCCAACCCCCGGACCGGCAAGCCCTACGGCCCGGATTTCCCCACGGTCACCCTGGTCGACATCGTCAATGCGCAAAAGGCGCTGCTCGACGGCCTTGGCGTAAAACACCTCGTCGCCGTCGCGGGCCCCTCCTTCGGCGGCTACCAGACCTTCCAGTGGGGCGTCACCTATCCGAACTTCATGGACGGGCTTGTCGTCGTCGTCAGCGCGCCCAAGGGCTCGGGCGGCGACGCCGCGGTCAAGGCGTTGATCGACGTGCTGGCCAAAGATCCAAACTGGAACGGCGGCAACTACTACGACAAGGGCGGCATCGCCAAGGTGCTGACGGACATGCGCGTGGCGACGCTCAAGCGCTACGGTATCGACGAGCAACTGGCCGCCCAGTTCCCCGACAAGGCCGCGCGCGAGGCTGAGATCGTGAAGCGGGCCGAGACCTGGTCGAAGGTGTTCGACGGCAATTCGCTGGTCGTGCTGCGCCGCGCCAGCGTGGCCTTCGATGCCGAGAAAGACTTCGCCAAGATCAAGGCCAGGCTGCTCTACGTCCTATCGCGTACCGACAAACTCTTCCCGCCCTCGATCGCGCCCGGCGTCATGGAGAAGCTGAAGGCCGCCGGCGTCAGCGCCGACTATTTCGAGATCGACAGCGACTTCGGTCACTCCGCCTCGGGCCTCGATGCCGCAAAGTGGGCGCCGCGGCTACAAGTCTTCATGGCCAGCCTGGAGAAGCGGAGCTAGCCCTTCACCGCCCCGGCCGTCAGCCCCGACGACATATAGCGGCGGAAGGCGTAGTAGATCGCGGCTGGCGGCAGGGCGTAGAGGAAGCCTGCCGTCATCAGCAACTCCCACGGCGAATCATCGGCCGACAGGAAGTTGCCCAGCGCCACCGGCAGCGTGATCGCGGTGTCCTTGGACAGCAGCAGGAAGGCGTAGAGGTACTCGTTCCACGCCAGGAGCAGCGCATAGGTGCCGACCGCGATCAGCGACGGTACCATCAGCGGCAGGTAGATCAGGCGGAAGAGCTGGAGCGGCGAGGCGCCGTCGATCATCGCCGCCTCGTCGAGTTCGACCGGCAGCTTGTCCGACGCCTGGCGCAGGATCCAGATGGCATAGGGCGACGACAGCGTGGTCATCGCCAGCACCAGCGACCAGTCGCTGTTGAGCAAGCCGTACATGCCCATGGTCTTGTACATCGGCACCGCGAGGAAGGCGGCGGGAATGAAGTAGGTGAGCAGCGCCAGGTTCATCACTAGCCTGCCGCCCTTCATGCGCAGCCGGCTGATCGCGAACGCCGCCGCGGTGGCGACGAACAGGGTGATCGCCGCGGTGCCGACCGAGATCACCAGCGAGTTCCACATCTGCAGCCAGAAGTGATAGAGAAAATGGTGCTTCTGGCCGATCACCATCTCGAAGTTGCGCAGCGTCGGATGGCTGGGCCAGAGCTGGCCCGAGAAGGCGGCGTCCTTGGGCGAGATCGCGAACAGGAACATGTGATAGATCGGAATCAGCGTCCACAGCAGGACGGGGATGCCGATCAGCAGCAGGCCGGCTTCCAGGCCGATGCCGCGCAGGGCCCTCTTCAATCTCATTTGCCCCAGTCTCATTTCGATAGCCGCTTCATCATGAAGAACACCAGAGGCAGCACCAGCGGCAACGCGCACACGATCGAGGCCATGGCCATGCCGATCTGGTCGAGGCGCAGGTAGCGGATGCCGAGCGTCGCCAGCACGTGCGTGAGGTCGGCCGGCCCGCCGCCAGTCAGCAGGTAGACGCTGTTGAAGTCACCGACGGTGAAGATCATCGAGAGCAGGGTGCAGGTGACGTAGAGCGTGCTCATCGACGGCCAGGTGATGTAGCGGAAGCGATGCCAGGCGCCGGCGCCGTCGACCGAGGCCGCCTCGTAGAGTTCGCCGGGAATGGCGAGCCGGGCAGCGAGCAGGATCAGCGTCCAGAACGGCAGCGATTTCCAGATGTGCACCAACATGGAGAGCGAGAGCGCCAGCGCCGGATTGTTCAGCCAGTTGGGTCCGTCCTCGGCCGTCAGGCTGAAGATGAGGGTGTTGATCACGCCCCATTCGGGGTTGAGCATGAAGCGCACCGACAGGATCGTCGGGATCGACGGCACGGCCCACGGCAGCACGAACAACACCGCCAGCACCTTCACCCACCAGCGCTTGTGGGTGAAGAAGCCGGACAGGAACAGCGCCAGCGCCATCTTCAGGTTGATGGCGACGACCAGGAAGATGAACGTGTTGACGACGGTACGCAGGAAGATCGGATCGGCGGCGAGCTGCACGTAGAGCTGCGGGTCGCGCGCCAGCCAGAAGCTGTAGCCGACCGGAAACAGCACGAAGCCGATGAAGATGGCGATGTAGGGCGCCACGAAAAGCAAGCCCCAGGTCTGCTTCTCGGACAGCGCAAAACCGGCCCGCCGGGGGTCCCGGCGGGCCGCTGTTTCGATCGTGGTTGCCGTCATACGCGTACTCTAGGCGAGAAGGCTCAGTTGCCCGCCACTTCCTTGATGCGGGCGATCATCTCGTCGACCGCCTTCTCAACCGACACCTTCTCGCTCACCACGCGGTTCATCGCCTTCGCCCACACGTTCTCGTTGTTGAGAATGGTGAACTTGTAGTTCTTGGTGAACTCGAACGGCAGGGTGCCGGCCTTGAACTGGTCGTAGACCGCCTTGCGATGCTTGTCGGCCTGCCAGAACGGGCTCTCCTGGCTGAGCTTGGTCACCGGGAACCAGCGGCCGAGTGCGCCTTCGACGTAGGGGCGAAGGTTCTCCTCCTCGAGCAGGAACCTCAGGAACTGGCGCGCCCGCACCTTGTTCTTGGAGTCCTGGAAGATCACGCCGACCTTCACCGCGGTGCGATAGACCATCGCCGTGCCGTCCGGCTTCTTGGGGAAGCCTGCCGTGGCGATCAGCTCGTCGTAGGCCTTGCGGCCGGCGGCGCGCTGCTCCGGCGTCAGCTGCTCGTTGTTGGCGTCGTCCAGCCACTTGGCCGCGATCGAGATCGTGTAGTTGTGCGTCATCACGATCGTCTTGTTGTGGAAGGCGACGTTGTTGTCGGGATCCTTCCAGGTCGTCGACGAGGGCGGCGTGCAGCCCTTCACATAGACGTCGGTATAGTCGCGGAGCGCATTGATCAGCCCCGCGCGGACCTTGGGATCGTCGACCAGCAGCTTGCCGGAATCGTCGACCAGCTTGACGTTGTAGGCGTCGACCCAGCTCAGGAACGACTGGAACGAGTCGGTCGATTCGACGCCCATTGGGCTGCCGATGCCATAGGCGCGGCTATTGGTGGCCTTGCGATAGGCAGGCTGGACCTTGTCGCACCAGAACGACCAGTATTCCTTCCAAGTGCCGGGAATGTCGCTTTCCTTGAAGCCCGCCGTCGCCAGCATGTCCTTCCAGTACTGGATATGCAGCGTCTGCTGCTTCAGGACGAAGCCGTAGAAGGCCTTCTTCTTCGCCTTGTCGTTGTAGAGATAGGCCGTCTCGATCGTGACCGGTGCGAAGCGGTCCTTCATCGGCTCGATGACGTCGGAAATGTCCTCGAGCTTGCCGTCGAAGGCCCACTTGCCCGCGACCTGGACGTCGTAGGTGTCGGAATAGGCGATGTCGGGCGGCGAGCCCGAGTCGAGCGCCGCCACCGACTTCGGGATCATGTCCTGCACGGCGTACTGGGACAGATCGACCTTCACGCCGGTCTTGGCCTCGAATTTCTTGATTGCCGCGAACAGCGCGTCGTCCTCGGACTTGTAGAAACCCTTGACCCACCACACGGTGAGTTTCTCCTGGGCAAAGCCCGGGACGGCGGCAAATGCGATCGCCAGCGCCGCTGCACCGGCCAATACCCGTCTCATTTGTTTCCCCTGATAGTTGTCTGACAACTTAATATTATCAGCCCGCCCGGCGCGAGTCGAGGAAAGAGCACAACAGGGCTGCGCAGCGGTCGGCGTGCGAGTACGGCAGCCCATGCCGCGAATGCCCGATGACATTGAGCTCGGCATTGGGCAGATGCCGGTGCAGCTCGGCCATGATCGGCACCGGAATGAACGGACTGCCGTCGGGATGCAGCAGCAGGGTCGGGCAGCGGATCTCGCCCAGCCGCGCCGTGAGGTCGGTCCCGACCAGCACGCTGAGCGCATTGAGGATCGAGTCGCGCGGCCATTTTTCCTGTTGCGCGGCGAACCAGGCGCGGCGTTCCGGCGACAGCGCGTCGTCGTGGAAGCGGTCGGGCATGAAGGCATCGGACCATTCCTTCACGCCGCCTTCGTCGAGCTGGCGCCGCCAGGCCTCGACACGCTGAATCGAGGCGCCGAGATGGGCACCATTGCTGACAGTGAGCGTGGCGATCCGCGTCGGCTCTGCGAGCGCCGCGGCCAGCGCCACAGTGCCGCCGATCGACTCGCCCACCAGATGGAAGCGGCGCACGCCCGCCGCATCGGCAACCGCGAACAGGTCGTCGACCAGCAGGTCGAGCGACCACTTGAAGTCCGCCGCAGGGATGTCCGAACGGCCGCAGCCGCGCATGTCGAAGGTGACGAGCCGGTAGCGGTCGGCCAGCGCCGGCCGCCAGCCCGCCCATAGTTCGGCGCTGCCGCCGATACCGTGATGGAACAGGATCGGATCACCACCCGCTTGCCACGGCGCAACCTGATCGAGAACGTCGTAATGGAGCGCGCCGTGCGCCGTCCTCGCGAGCGCCATGATCGGCTGGGCTCAATCGGCGCGCATGCCGGCTTCCTGGATGACCGCCGCCCATTTCTTGCGATCGGCCACGATCGTGGCCTTGAGCTCCTCGGGCGACCCGATAATCGTGTCCATGCCGTTGTCTAGGAAACGCTTCTGCATGTCGGGCTTGGCGACGGCCACCCGCAGCGCCTTGTTCCACAGCAAGACAAGGTCGGTGGACAGGCCCTTCGATCCGAAGACGGCGAACCAATTGACCACCTCGTAACCCGGCAGGAACTTCGAGATCAGCGGCAGATTGGGAAAGAGCGGCGAAGGCCGGGGCGACCCGAAAGCAATCGGGATCAGCCCCCCGCCGCCGATCTGGCCCAGGAACTCGGGCATGTTGCCGAACATGATGTCGCAATTACCCGCGACGATGTCCTGGATCGCGGGCGCGCCGCCGCGATAAGGCACGTGCAGGATATTGACCCCTGCCATCTTCTTGAAGAGTTCGCCCGCCAAGTGCTGCGACGTGCCGTTGCCAGCCGACGCATAGGTGAGCTTGCCGGGGTTCGCCTTGGCGTAGGCGATCAGCTCCGGCACGGTGCGGAACGATACGTGCTTGCCGAACACCAGCATGTTGTAGACGCCGGCGATGTTGGCGATCGGCGTCAGGTCGGTGTCGACATTGATCGGCAGCTTCTGGCCGGGCATCACCGGCGAAACGCACATCGCGGCCATGGCGGCCAAGCCGACGGTCCGACCGTCCGGCGGCGAATTCGCCACGATTTCGTTGGCGATGAAACCGCTCGCGCCGGTCTTGGTGTCGACGATCACCTTCTGACCGATCTCGGGCGCCACGGCCTCGGCGAGGATGCGGCATAGAAAGTCGGCGGTACCGCCCGGCGGAAAGCCGCAAAGGATGCGCACGTCGCCACTGATCTTCTGGCCCCAGGCCGGCAACCCGGCCAAGGTGCCAAGTACCGCGGCAGTGCCCGCATTCACGAACGTTCTACGCTGCATTTTATTTCCTCCCTGATTGTGACAAGCTTACCATGATTCTCCGATGATCAAACTTTCCCGCCGCACCGCACTTGCCGGACTCGCGACCGCGCCGCTGGCGTCGGCCCGCGCGCAAGCCGTCGATTTCCCCGATCGTCCGCTGCGCCTCGTCGTCGGCTTTCCACCTGGCGGACCCAACGACCTGCTGGCCCGCCTGATCGCACCGGGCATCGGCGATCGGCTGAAGCGGACGGTCGTGGTCGAGAATCGCGCTGGCGCCAACGGCGAGATCGCGGCAGCGTCGGTCGCCAAGTCGCCCGCCGACGGCGGCGTGATCATGTTGGGATCGAACGGTTCGACCACGATAGCGCCGGCACTCAGCCGCAGCGTGCCCTACGACATCCGCACCGATTTCGTCGCTGTGGCGCCGGTCGGCATCAATCCGATGCTGCTGGTGGTACGCAACAATCTGCCTGCCGCGAACGTGGCAGAGCTGCTGGCGCTGGCCCGCGCGAAGCCCGGCAAGCTCAATGGCGCGTCGGCAGGCGCCGGCGGCGCCACCCATCTCGCCCTCGAACTGTCCAAATCGATGGGCCGGGTCGACATCGTGCACGTTCCCTACAAGGGCGGCGGGCCGGCGATGGCCGATCTCATGGCAGGCCAGGTCGATCTCTATTTCGGAGGCCTGTCGACCGCGCTGCCGCATGTGAAGGCGGGCAAAATGCGCGCCCTCGGCCAGACCCTGGACGTTCGCTCGCCGGCGGCGCCGGACATCCCCACCATCGCCGAGGCCGGCCTGCCGGGCTACGAGGCCGCAATCTCCTACGGCATCTTCCTGCCGGCTGGCGCGCCCGCCGTCCTGGTCGAGCGCCTGCACGACGCGGTCGAGGCCACGATCCGCTCACCCGCCATCGCGCGCCGCTTCATCGAACTCGGCGCCGATCCGCAGTTCGGCACGCCGGCCGAGTTCGCCGCATACGTCGCCGACGACCTCGCCAAGTGGGCCCGCCTCGCGAAGGAAGCGGGCCTCAAGGCCGAATGAACGCCGCTACTTGACCGACGAGAAGGCGGTCGGCGTCAGCATCTGGACCGACACGTTGGCCACGATCTGGCCGTCCTTCTCGGTCTCCGCCCGCTTGGCATGCCATTCCGGATCGGCCGCGAAGGCATTCCACTTCTTCTCGCGATCTGCCAGCGACTCCCAGGCAAGGAAGTAGGTGAGTTCCTGGTTGGACTCGCCCACCAGCGTCGTGAAGAAGCCGGCCTGCTTGATGCCGTGCTTCTCCCAGATCTTGAGCGTGATGGTGGCGAAGCGGTTGAGCAGCGCCGGCAAACGCCCCGGCAGACAACGGTAGACTCGCATTTCGTAGATCATCTTCTTCCTCCCTAGAAATTGCCATCGAATCGCGGCACGAAGCCGCTTCCCTTGTGGTCGATGTGACAGGTGAACGGCGCGCCGAAGTGGCAAGGCATCAGCCGCGCGCCGGTGCCGGCGCAATGCTCGAGCGCCTCGCGACGGCTCTTGCGTGCGCCCACGGGCTCGGCGCAGGCGAAGCTGTTCCATTCCGGGTGATAAACCTGCAGCGCGTGGTGCAGGATGTCGCCGCAGAACAGTGCATTCTCGCCCCTCGATTCGAACTTGATGGCGATGGTGCCGGGCGTGTGGCCGGGCGCGGGCGTGACGCTCATGTTCTCGTCGAGCTGGGCGGCGCCATCGACCATCTGCATCAGGCCGGCTTCGGCCACGGGAAGAACCGAGTCGCGGAACGAGCCGGCGTTGGCCGGTCCGGTCTTCGGATCGCTGTCGAGCTTCAGGTAGTGCTCGTAGTCGGCGCGGCTCCACACGTATTTGGCATTCTTGAAGGTCGGCACCCATTTGCCGTTCTCGAGCTGGGTGTTCCAGCCGACATGATCGACATGCAAATGGGTGCACATCACCATGTCGACCTCGTCGGGCTTCACGCCGGCCGCCGCCAGCCGCTCGAGATATTTGGTCTCCATGAGATGCCACTTGGGCCGATGCGGCCTGGGCTTGCGGTTGCCGACGCAGGTATCGATCAGGACGCGCTTGCCGCCGATCGTGAGCAGCCAGCTGTGCACGCTTAGCTTCAGGAAGCCCAAGTCCTTGTCATAGTGCGCCGGCATCAGCCAGCTGGCATGCTGGTCGACCACCGCTGGGTCCCAATCGGGGAAGAACACCTTGGCGTCGAAATTGGGCTCGTAGGATTCCTCGATACGCCGGACCGTCGCGGCACCGAGCTTCACTTCGGTCATGCCATCCTCCCCCCACTGCCGCTGAGCTTAGCGTTGCCGGGCGGCTCTCGGGAAGGGCGGCGTTCCGCTGCTAGAACCGTAGCCTTCCCATGGCGTAATAACGAGCGAACGCGGCGACCGCCGCGGCACCGAGCGGCGCCACGGCCAGCAGAAGAATGAGATGCACGCCGAGCGACCGGGCATCGAAGGTGCCGGGCAGCACCACTGTGACGGCAACCGTCATGACGAAGAAGATGACGGCGAAGCCGACGCCGCTCGCCACACCCAGAAGCAACGCCATCAACAACGACGGTGCGCGGCCCTTGCCGAAATAGTAGCTGAGAGCGAACGCAGCCGCACAAGCAACGAGGGCCGTGATGCTTTCCATGATCGACTCCTTCAATACGCTCTCGACTTGTGAGAAATCAAAGTCGACACTCTTGCTCACCGTTGAGTTTGAAACAGTTCGCCATCTTTGGGATCAACGAAAAACGCATGTCTGAGTTCCCTCTTCCCTGGATTTCCGCAGCGGCACTAACATCACATTATCGTCATGGCACGCTGTCGCCGGTCGATGTCGCCGAGGCGATGCTGATACGTTCAGAGACGCTGAAACCACATCTCAATGCTTTCGTCCTGATCGATGCCGAGGGCGCACGCGTCGCGGCAAAGGCATCGGAGACGCGCTGGAAGAACGGGGCACCGCTGTCGCCGCTCGACGGGGTGCCGACCACGATCAAGGACACGACGGCGGTCAAGGGCTGGCCGACGCGCTACGGTTCGTACGCCACCGACGAAGCGCCCGCCGCCGAAGACGCGGCTGTCACGGAACGTCTCCGCGTTGCCGGCATGGTCTTTCTCGGCAAGAGCACCACGCCCGAGTTCGGCTGGAAGGCGCTCACCGATTCGCCACTGCAGGGCACGACGCGCAGTCCCTGGAACCTCGCGCATTCGCCGGGCGGCTCTTCCGGTGGCGCCTCGGCACTCACGGCCGCCGGCATCAATCCCTTCAACCACGGCAACGACGGCGGTGGCTCGATCCGCATTCCGGCCGCACACACCGGCCTGGTCGGGCTGAAGCCGAGCTACGGGCGCATCCCGCAGTATCCCGCCGATTCGCCCTTCGCCGACGTCATCAGCCAGGGCGTGCTGTCGCGCGCCGTGCTCGACGCGGCGATGGCGCTGAACGTCATGGCCGGCCCCGACCCGCGCGACTGGCGCTCACTGCCGGCCGACCCGCGCGACTACACGATCGGCCTCGATGACGGCGTGCGCGGCCTGAGGATCGGCCTCAGCCTCGACTTCGGACACGTGAAGGCCGACGCGGAGGTCCGCGCGCTGGTCGCCGCCGCGGCCCGGCGTTTCGAGGAACTCGGCGCCCATGTCGAGGATGTCGGCCCGTTGATCGAGCCGCTGCAGAATTCCTTCGAGCCGCTGTGGATCGGCAGCTTCGCCACCCGCTTGCGCCAGATCCCGACCCAGCTGCACGGCAAGCTCGATCCCGGCTTCCGCGCCGCCGCCGAGAAGGGCCTCGCCATCACGCTCGCCGACTACGCCAGGGCCTACGAGGCCAAGTCGAAGCTGGCCCGCGATCTGGCGCTCTGGCACGAGAAATTCGATCTGCTGCTGGCGCCGGTGGCGCCGACGGCCGCACCGCCGGTTGAGACCCTCTACAACTCGGAAGCGTTCCCGCGCTGGACCAAGGGCGCGCCCTACACGCTGCCCTGCAACCTCACCGGACAGCCCGCCGCCTCGATGCCGGCCGGTCTCACCGCGTCCGGCCTGCCGGTCGGGCTACAAATCATCGGCCCGCCCCGCGCCGACCATCTCGTCCTGCGCGCCATGCGGGCCTTCGAGAGCGCGAGCGGCTGGACATGGCCGCAGGCCAGGGTGCTGGAGACGCTGGCCAAGCTCTGAGCTTCACTCCAACGTGAAGTGAACGTGAAACGCCTCCCGTTCGGCGAACCGCTACGCTCCCCGTCAAAGAAGCACAGGGGGCGATGACATGCAGAGAAGCATTCGGACGATTGGTTTCGCCCTGGCGGCGATCACGTTGGGCGCCGTGAGCGCAGAGCTGCGCGCCCAGACGCCGCCGCCGCAGTTTCCCAACATGACCTTCTTCGTCACCAGCACCGGCGGGCCCGCCGGCGCCAACTACGGCGGCCTCGAGGGTGCCGACAAGCATTGCCAGACGCTGGCGACGAAAGCCGGCGCCAGTGCCAAGACCTGGCGCGCCTATCTCAGCACCCAGACCGTGGGCGGCGCCACCGCCGTCAATGCCAAGGACCGCATCGGCAAGGGCCCGTGGATCGACCCCAAGGGTGTCCAAATCGCCGCAAGCGTCGCCGACCTGCATTCGCCCAACAACAAGATCGCGCCCGACACCCTGGTGGCCGACACCGGCCGCCTGATCCCAAGCCGGCTCTACACCGTCAACCAGCACGACATCCTCACCGGCTCGCGGGCGGACGGCACCGCTTTCCCGCCGGACAAGGACATGACCTGCGGCAACTGGACCAAGAGCGGCGAAGGCAGCGCGATGGTGGGCCACGGCGATCGCATGGGTCTGCGCGACGACGACGCCTCGAAGTCGTGGAACATGTCACATCCGTCACGGAGCTGCGATGCCGCGGGCCTGGTGTCGACCGGCGGCGCCGGCCTGCTTTATTGCTTCGCGGCGGACTGAGCGCGGCGATTAGCTCGAAGGGTCGCCGGTGATGAAGCAGAAGACCAGGCCGTAGGTCTCGCAGAGGTACGGCCTGCGGTCGGGGGGTCGGCATCGAGAGGATCTCGTTCTTCGGGACGATCAGCCATTGCCGACCGTCCCAGGCGCGATACAGGCCGTCTTCGCCGAGGAAGGATTGCGTCGGGCGGCAATCGCCCTGCTTGCCGTCGGCCGATCCGTTACAGCAGCGCGATCCCGTGTCGGGCTGCCGCAGCTCCTTGTACCAGTCGTGGTTTTCCGCATGCCCGTCGCCGTGCCTGCCGGGCGGCAGCGATTGCGCAATGGCCGTCATGGGCAACAACGCCAATAGAAGTGCGCGCCAGATCGGTGCCATGGTCCGGGACCAGTGCTTTAGGGAGGCAGGTCTGCCGCGTCATCCCATCCACGTGTCGCGGCGCAGAACAAGTCCGTGGGGCATCCTATCCGAAGGGTGACTATCGACATTGCGGCCGGGCGTCGGCCGCCCAGGCCTCGTCCTTGCCCACTTAGCTGGTCCGGCGTCTTGCCCGCATCTCCGAAGCACCCATCGCGATGGCACGCACGCGCTGGGAGTGTGGGCTGACCTCGATGGTGACCTCAACGTTCTCCGCCGCGGCGCCCAGCCTCACGACAGCGTCGAAGGCCTCACGCTTGATGGCCTTCAGGTCCTCGGGCTGCGGATTGGGAATGACCCGTTCGATGACCTCGCGCACCAGCGCCAGCGCCACGCCGATGGAGGAGATGACTTCGGCGTCCTTGGAGATGGTGTGGGCAAGCTGCATGCGCTCGGCGGTGAGGGGCAACAGCGCGGCAGCGCCGCCGCCCTCACCCACCAGCACAACCTGGCCCCGATCAAGGCCATACTCGGCGATCAGCTGCTCGACGACGGGGATGGCCTTGGCCGTGGCGCGCTCGAGGATCTGGCGGGCGGCATCCTCGGCCGAGCACCCGAGCATCGCGGCAAGCGGCGCCATGGCGCGGCGGGCAGAGTCCGGATTGCCGTAAGCATGCAGGCCGGGCTTGGCATAGCCCAGCACGTTGGCGGCGCAGGTGTTGGTGATGGCGTAGCGCGCGCCGTCGGCGACGCGGATCGAGACATAGTCGTCCGGGTCGCCGCCCTTGGGCTGCAACAGCTCGACCCGTGCGTCGGCGAAGGCTGATGGTTCGGCAAAGGCCGAATAGGGAAGGCCGGCGATATGGGCGCTGCGTGGCCCGACATCGACGAGCTTGCCGTCGCGGATGCGCACCATGCTGCCACCGGCAATGCCGGTCACGCGCACGTCCAGCGAGTTCACATAGGTCTCGTGTCCGCCGACACGGGCGTATTTCACCGTCGGCCGGCCGTTGCGGATAACACCGATGTTGGTGCTGGTGCCGCCGACCTCGAAATAGATGCCGTCGGAGACCCTGAGATGCATGAGCGCGCCGGCGACGCTGGCGGCCGGACCCGACAGCATCGTCATCGCCGGGCGGCGGCGCATCTCATGGATGTCCATGACGCCGCCGTCGCCGCGCATGACCATGAGCGGTGCCTGGATGCCGGCCTCGCGCACGCTGGCCCCGGTCATGTTGGCGGTGTCGATCATCTTGGGCAGGATGCTGGCGTTGATCACCGCCGTGCGGGTCCGCGTGGTGAGCCCGTAGAGCTTCGAGATCTCGTGCCCGCACGTCACGGCCATTTCCGCGCCGACGGCGGCCAGGCGGATCGTCTCCTCGCTGCTGTGATCGTCGACGCCGAAGGCGCTGGTCGCGACTACGACGCGCACGCCTTCGGCGCGCAGTTCCTCGACGGCCGCCCGAGCGCTTGTCTCGGTAAGCTGGTCCGTGGTCACGAAGCGATGGCCCGGCCGCAGGAAGCGCCCGGGCGCCAGCTCGATCTCGCGGATGTTGCTCTGGCTGCGCGCCAGCAGCGCCTGGTCCCGGCTCGCCATGCCGATCACGCCGACCGGCGCCACGTCGCCCTCGAGAAGGGCGTTGGTCGCCTGGGTGGTGCTGTGCGCCAGGAAGATCACGTCCCTGGGATCGACGCCGGAGCGATCCAGGACGTTGCGGAACGCCTCGACGACGCCCTTGGCCACGCCGCGATCGTCGGCGTGCGTGGTCAGTACCGAATACCGGCCGACCACCTCGTACGTCGCATTGTCGATCAGCACCGCCTTGGTGAAGGTGCCGCCGACGTCGATGCCAATGCGAAAGGTCCTGCCGTCCATGCCGCCTATGCCAACCTGAAATAGGCGCGCGTTGCCGGGCGAGCAGCACTACGGCCGGAAATGTTCCTGTCCGGTCCCGCGATAGAGAACTTGAACCTGGCGGCCGACGATGGCGGCATGCCGGGCAAGTGCCTCGGGCTCACAGTCGGCCGTCGGCCGGGGTTCGTGCTCGAAATTGCGATAGGCATCGATGCCGCGCACCAGGGTGGCGCTGTCCTCCGCGCCGACCGCCTGCTTCACATAGGTCGGAACGTAGCGGATGGCGAAACCGATGCGGCGGTCGTTCGACTTGTTGGGCTCCGAGCCATGCGCCAGCAACACGTGATGCAGGGACGCCTGGCCGGGCTTGAGGATGGCCGGCACGCCCTTGGCTTCGTCGACATTGACGGCGATCTCCTGGCCGCGGCTCAGGAGGTTGTTCTTGTCGAACGTGTCGCGATGCTCAAGCTGGACGAGATGCGAGCCCGGCATGAACTTCATGCAGCCGTTCAGGAGATTGGCCGGCGTGAAGGCCAGCCATACCGTCATGACATCGGGCGAACTCAGCCCCCAGTAGGTAGCATCCTGGTGCCACGACACGAAGCCGGGGTCGGCCGCCTCCTTGATGAAGAAGCTGGTGCTCCAGCAGAAGAGATTGGGACCGAGCACGTCCTCGACGGCGTCGAGGATGCGCGGGTTGCGGATCAGGTCGTTGAGCCACGTGAGGTAGAGGTGCGGCTTGTGACGCCGGTCGCCCTGGATCGGGCCGCCCATCTCCGATTCATGCGCTTCAAGTCGCCGGCGCAGCTCGCGCGTCTCCGCTTCCGACAGAATGTCGACCGGGAAGTAGTAACCGTCGCGTTTGTACTTTTCGACGGCATCGTCGGACAGAAGCTTGGGCATCGGCTCACCCTCTTCGACAAGCGGCGGCATGTCTATCCGCTTACGTGAATCGTCCGGCCAACGCACCGAACGGTCAAGCCAATTCGCCCTGTTCGCCCCAGGGCAGTACCACTGTGCGAATGCCCTCGCCGCGTCGCATCGCAGCAAAGCCCTCGTTGATGCGCGCGAGCGGCAACCGCGCCGTGATCAGTTCGTCGAGCTTCAGCTTGCCCTCGAGGTAGCAGCGCGCCAGCCAGGGGAAGTCGCGCTGCGGCCGGGCGCCGCCGTAGCTCGAGCGCGTGATCTTCTTCTCGCCCATCAGCGCGCCCCAGCGGAACGACACGTCCTGGGCGATGTTGACCTTGCCGAGAAACACCAGGTGGCCGCCGGGCCGCACGATCTCGCTGCCCAGCCGGAAGCCTTGGGCGTTGCCCGCTGCCTCGAAGACATAGTCGGCGCCACGTCCGCCGGTCGCCTCCTTGACCACCGCCGCAACGTCGTCCGCGGGTGCGCCCGTGGTGAGGTCGGCGCCGAAGGTCCGCGCCAGGTCCTGTCGTCCCTTGGCGCGGTCGATGGCGATGATCGTGCCAGCGCCGGCCAGCCCCGCGCCCTGGATCGCGTTCAGCCCGACGGCGCCGCAGCCGATCACCGCGACCGAGGCGCCGGGCTGCACGGGGGCGACACGGGTCGCAACACCAACGCCGGTCATCACGCCGCAGCCGATCAGGCAGGCGCGGTCGAACGGGATCTCGCGCGGCACGCGGATCGCGCCGGAGTGCGGCACGACGGCGTACTGGGCATGCGAGGAGACGACGGAGAAATGGTGGAGCGGCGCCGCGGCGCAGCTCAACCGCGAGCGGCCGTCGAGCAGATGTCCGCGCGGCTGATGGCGGGTGAAGGGTTCGCACAGGATCGGCTGGTCGCGCTCGCAGTAGAAGCAGTGCCCGCAATGCGGGTTCCACGAGCAGACGACATGGTCGCCGATCTTCAGTCCCTCGACGCCGGCACCGAGCGCTTCCACGACACCGGCGCCCTCGTGGCCGAGAATGATCGGCATCGGATAGGGCAGTGAGCCCTCGATCACCTCGAGGTCGGTGTGACAGAGGCCCGACGCCATGATGCGCACCAGCACGTCACCCGCCTCGAGGTGGTCGATCCGCGCGCGGGCCATCTCGAGGGGCTGTCCTACCTTGTGTAGGATCGCGGCGTCGAACTCGACCATGGCGGGCCTAGGAGTCCACCTTGACGCCCGCCGTCTTGATCACCTTCTCCCACTTCTCGACCTCGGACTGGAGGAACTTCACCGTCTCGGCCGGCGTCGCGCCGACGGGGATCACGGCTTGGTCGGCCAGCCGCTTGCGCAGGGCCTCGTCCTTCATCGCCTTGACGACCTCGCCGCCCAGCCGATCGACGATCTCCTTGGGCGTGCCGGCCGGCGCCATGAACATCACCCAACTCGAGGATTCGATCAGGGGGCCGCCCGACTCGACGATGGTCGGGATGTCCTCGGCGCCCGGCACGCGCTCCTTCGACATCATCGCGAGCGCCCGCACCTTGCCGGCCCTGACCTGGCTCATGGTGCCGATCGGCACGTCGAGCAGCATCTGGATGTTGCCGGACATCAAGTCGGACAACGCCGGCGCCGTGCCCTTGTAGGGGACGTGCACCATCTTGGTGCCGGTCACCTGCATGATCAGCTCGCTGGTGAGATGGGCCGCGGCACCCACGCCGGACGAGCCGAACGAGATCTTGCCGGGGTTGGCTTTGGCGTAGGCGATCAGCTCGGCGACGCTCTTCACCGGCAGGTCGTTGCTCACCAGGATCATGATCGGTGCAATGGCGACAAGAGACACCGGCGCGAAGCTCGTCACCGGATCGAACTTCAGCTTGCCGGCATAGAGTGTCTTGTTGGCGGCGTGGGCCGCGATCACCGTCAGGAAGGTGTAGCCGTCGGGCGGGGCGTTGGCGACGATCTCCGCCCCGATCAGCGAATTGGCGCCGGGCTTGTTGTCGACCACGAAAGTCTGGCCGACGTTCATCTTCTCCAGCGTGAGCCGCGTCACCGAGTCGGTGAGGCCGCCCGCCGTATAGGGTACCACCCAGCGGATCGACTTGGCGGGCCATGCCTGCGCGCGCAAGGACGACGGCAGGAGTGCCGCGGCGGCGCTTGCCGCCAGGATGGCGCGACGATTGATCTTGCTCATGACTGTCTTCCTTTCAAATCAATCGAGGTCGAGGCCGTTCATGCCGGCGTTCTTGCGTGCCTTCTTCGCCAGCTCGGTCAGGATCTTGCCGGCCTGGCGCGGGTCGAGGACCGGCTTCGATTCCGGCCCCTTGTGCCAGCCTTCGGCCACGGCGAACTGGCCGTTGCCGGCCTGGAAGACGCGGCCGGTGATCTCACGGCTCTCCTCGCTCACCAGCCAGGTCGCGACCGGCGCGATCCACTTCGGGCTGCGCGTCTCCTTGTCCTCCTCGGTGTAGGTGCGCAGGTCCTCGGTCATGCGCGTGAAGGCGGACGGCGAGATCGAATTCACGGTGATGCCGTAGCGGCCGAGTTCGCGCGCGGCGATGACGGTGAACGAGGCGATACCGGCCTTGGCGGCGCCGTAGTTGGTCTGGCCGATGTTGCCGTAGATGCCCGACACCGAGGTGGTGGTGATGATGCGTGCATCGACCGGGCCGCCCTTGGCTTTGGCCTGGTCGCGCCAATAGGCGGCGGCATGGCGGGCCGGCGCGAAAGTGCCCTTCAGGTGCACCTTGATGACGGCATCCCACTCCTGCTCGCTCATGTTGACCAGCATGCGGTCGCGCAGGATGCCGGCGTTCAGCACCAGGGCGTCGAGCTTGCCGAAGGCCGAGACGGCCTGGTCGACCATGCGCTTGGCGCCGTTCCAGTCGGAGACATCGTCGCCGTTGGCCACCGCCTCGCCGCCCTTGGCCTTGATCTCGTTCACCACCTGCTGGGCGGCCGAGATGTCCTGGCCGGCGCCGGCGCGGTCGCCGCCCAGGTCGTTGACCACGACCTTGGCGCCGTGCTCGGCCAGCATCAGGCAATGCTCGCGGCCGACGCCGCGGGCGCCGCCCGTCACGATCGCCACTCGTCCCTCGCACAATCTTGCCATTGCTCCCTCCCGTTTCTGGCGTGTCTGCCCATGGTTTCCTGCGCTAGTGTAGCGGCCTACCGAGGAGGATCGCCATGGACACGCTGCCGCTCGCTGCCCCCGAACAGGTCGGCCTTTCCGCAGCGCGGCTCGACCGCGTGCGCAAGTGGATGCACGGCTGGGTCGACAGCGGTCGCTTCGCCGGCATGGTGACCTGCGTCATGCGCAAGGGCGAACTCGCCTTCGCCGAGGTCGCCGGCAAGGCCGACGTCGCGCGCAACAAGCCGATGCGGCCCGACACCATCTTCCGCATCTACTCCATGACCAAGCCGCTCACCTCGACGGCGATCATGATGCTCTACGAGGAAGGCCGCTTTCAGCTCGACGATCCGATCTCGAAGTTCATCCCCGCTTTCAAGAACCAGCGCGTCTTCGCCGGCGGCAGCCGCGGCAAGATCGATTCGGTGCCGGCCGAGCGCGAGATCACTTTCCGCGATCTGCTGACCCACACCTCGGGCCTGACCTACGGCTTCATGGAGAGCAACCCGGTCGACGCGCTCTACCGCGACAAGGAGAACGGCGTCGATTTCCAGACCGCGACCACCAGCCTCAAGGAGCTGGTCGAGCGGCTGGCGGGCTTCCCGCTGATCGCCCAGCCCGGCAAGGCGTGGAACTACAGCGTCTCGACCGATGTCCTGGGCTACCTCGTCGAGGTCATCTCCGGCCAGCCGTTCGAGGTCTTCCTCAAGGACAAGGTCATCAAGCCGCTCGGCATGGTCGACACCGACTTCCACGTCCCCGTCGACAAGCACGAGCGCTTCGCCGCCAACTATTCGGCAGGAGCCGGCGGCAAGCTCGACCTGATCGACGATCCGGCCAAGAGCCGCTACCTGGCGCCGCGCCGGGTCAACTCGGGCGGCGGCGGCCTGGTCTCGACGGCGGCGGACTATCTCCGCTTCTGCCGTTTCATGCTGAACAAGGGCGAACTCGACGGCGTGCGCCTGCTCGGCCGCAAGACGGTCGAGCTGATGACCATGAACCACCTCAAGGGCGACATGGCCGACATGGGCATGCCGCGCTTTTCCGAATCGACCTACTTCGGCACCGGCTTCGGTCTCGGCTTCTCGGTCACCATCGATCCCGCCAAGGCCCAGATCCTGGGCACGCCCGGCGAGTATGCCTGGGGTGGTGCTGCCTCGACCGCCTTCTGGATCGACCCCAAGGAGGACATGGCCGTGGTGCTGCTGGCGCAGCTCATGCCGTCGTCGACCTATCCGGTCCGCCGCGAGCTGCGCGTGCTCACCTACCAGGCGATCATCGACTGAGGCACGCACGCCATGCGCAACACCGGCCCCATCACCGTCCGCAAGCTGCATCCGCTGTTCGGCGCGGAGATCTCGGGCATAGACATCACCCGGCCGCTCACCGCCCGCGAGTTCGGCCCGATCCGGGCCGCGTTCGAGGAGCACTCGGTGCTGCTGTTCCGCGACCAGCCGATGG
>JAUXST010000123.1 GCA_030679805.1 Reyranella sp.
CCGCTGCAGGTCGAGAAGTTCCTGGCGCGGCACGAGATCCTGGTCGCCGAGCGCGGTGAAGCCGTCGTCAGTGCGGCCTGGAACGACGAGGAACGCGGGATCGCGCACGAATTCCTGGAGCATGCCCGCGCCATCCGTGCCGAGCGCGCCGCCGCGGCGCGCGAGGGGCGCGTGCCCGATATCGCCAAACTGGTGAACGGCTGGGGCGGCGTGTCGCTCGTCTATCGCCGCCGCCTGATCGAATCGCCGTCCTATACGTTGAACCACGAGGAAGTGCTGAAGGCCCTCGAGGAGGACATCCGCTTCGTCGAAGGCCTGTCGCCGGTCGCAGTCGAGGTCGATGCCAACGGACATGCCTGCGCCCTGAAGGTGGCGGGCGAGCAGAACGGGACCAAGATCGAGGCGACGCTGCCGGCGCGCACCATCCTGGTGGCGGCGGGCACGCAGCCCAACACTGTACTGGCGCGCGAGGACGCGACGCATGCCTTCATCGACGGCAAGTATTTTCGTGCACTCGACGAGGAGGGCAACCCCGCCACGCCCGAGCGCGTCTGCAAGCCCGCCGACGTGCGCGTGCTGATGTATCGCCATGGCGACGGGCGCAACATGTCGTTCTTCGGCGACCTGCATCCGTCGTTCGCCGGCAACGTCGTGAAGGCCATGGGCGGCGCCAAGCAGGGCTATCCGGTGCTCAGCCGGACGATGGAGCACCTCGCGGCGTCTGCGCGATCACCTGAAGCGATCCTGGCCGAAGCCAACCGCGACTGGCGCGCCAAAGTCGTGCGCGTCGATCGGCTGACACCCACCATCGTCGAGGTCATCGTCGAGGCGCCGGCGGCGGCGCGCCATTTCGAGCCGGGCCAGTTCTACCGCCTGCAGAACTACGAGGCGCGCTCGAAGAAGGTCGACGGCACGCTGCTCACCATGGAAGGTTTGGCGCTGACCGGCGCCTGGGTCGACAAGGACAAGGGCCTGCTGTCGCTGATCACCCTGGAGATGGGCGGCTCGTCCGACCTCTGCGCGCTGCTCGAACCCGGCGAGCCGGTGATCGTCATGGGCCCGACCGGCTCGCCGACCGAGATCGAGCCGGGCGAGACCGTGGTGCTGGCCGGCGGCGGCCTCGGCAATGCCGTGCTGTTCTCCATCGGCCAGGCGTTCCGCAAGGCCGGCAGCAAGGTGCTCTACTTCGCCGGCTACAAGAAGGTGAGCGATCGCTACAAGGTGGAAGAGATCGAGGCCGCGGCCGATGTCGTGGTGTGGAGCTGCGACGAGGCACCGGGTTTTCCGGTCGACCGGCCGCAGGACAAGTCGACCGTCGACAACATCGTCGAGACGATGCGCAAGTACGCCGCGGGCGAACTGGGTCCGCAGCCGATCCCGTTCAGCGACGCCGACCGCATCGTGGCCATCGGCTCCGACGGCATGATGAACGCCGTGCGCCTGGCGCGTCATGGCGTGCTAAAGGCCTACCTCAAGCCCGGCCACCGCGCGCTTGGGTCGATCAACTCGCCCATGCAATGCATGATGAAGGAGATCTGCGCCCAGTGCCTGCAGCTCCACAAGGATCCGGTGACGGGCAAGGAGACGGTGGTGTTCTCCTGCTTCAACCAGGACCAGGAGCTCGACCGCGTCGACTTCGCCAACCTGCGTCAGCGGCTGCGGCAGAACGGGGCGCAGGAAAAGATCGGCGCGCTCTGGATCGACCGCTCGCTCAGAAAGCTCGGTGCGCGCGGCTAGACGAAGATCTTCCGCGCCACGAGTGCCAACAGCGTGCCCGAGGCGACGAGGATGGTCAGAAGCGTCAAGGTGATGCCAGCAGACCGCCCGGGATTAACCTCCAGCGTGCTGGCCAGACCATAAGCGTGGGCGAGGCGGCCGACAATAAAGCAGGCGCCCAGCGCGTGGACCAGCCAGCGCGGCCCGCCGCAGATTTCGAGCAGCGCCAGCAGCACCAGCATCAGCGCGGCGTATTCGGCAAAGTTCCCGAACACCCGGGCCATGCGTCCTAGGCTGCCATCCCCGCCGTCGCCGATGCTTATGCGGGTCTGCATGCGCTGGCGGATTACAAGGATCGACAGGATCACGCACAGCAAGCCGGTCAGGGCGGCGTAGAAGGCAGCGATGAACGGCAGGGCAGGTGGCGCCATGATGAAATCTCCTACGGCGCTCTCACGAACCTGAACAGCACCTTGTCCTGGCTGTAGTAGCGCAGCTGGTCGACGATCTTGGGGAAATACTCGCTGCCCACTGTCACCGGCATGAAGGCATCGAGCGCCAGCGGCCGCACCGAGACCGCGAAGCCCGCGTCGGAGAAGGTCTTGGCGACGCGGTCCAGGGAATGGTCGTAGATCGGGATCGACGAGGTCTCGGCAATCGCCTTGCGCCACCTCGGCCACACCGCGCTGTCGGTGTGGCAGCCCATGGCGGCGACATAGGCACCACCCGGACGAAGGGCTGTCTTGATGTCGACGGCGTGGGCGGCAAGGTCAGACAGCAGGTAGAGCACTTCGTGGCTGAAGGCGAAATCGAAGGTGCGGCCGAGGGCGGCCGCGCTGTTGCCCGCGCGATACTCGATCGGGCGCTGGCGCTTCAGCAGCTCGGCGCGAGCGACCGACTCGCGGGCGATGTCGATGCCGACGGCGGCGCGGAAGGGATGGCGGTCGTACAGCATGCGCAGGAAGCCGCCCTGGTTGCAGCCATAGTCGAGGACGGTCGCGTCGCGGAGATCGCCGGGCACGGAAACGTCGATCATGCGCCGCCAGATCGGCGCATGCGCGGCCCCCATCGCCTCTTCATCGGCGGGGTTGCGGTTCCAGGTCGAGATCGTGGCGCTGCGCTGCATGACACCCTCCCGCGTGGGGAGGCCAGACTATCACGCCCGGCTCTATCACGCCCGGCCGCGCCAGGGATGGATCAGCAGGGGGCCCGCGATCAGTACGCCGAAGGTGATCATGCCGACGGCGATGGCGGTAAAGACTCCGGCCAGGCCCCAGCCCAGGATCTCGACGGCGAGCCAGCCGCCCAGCGTTGCCACGAACAGGCGCGTGACGCCGGCGAAGAACGGCGCCTTCATGCGGCCCGCGCCCTGGCTCGCGAAGGAGAGCGTCATGCCGACGCCGAACAGGCAGTAGAACGGCGCCACATGCGTGATGTAGCCCACGGTCGCGGCGATCACGTCGGGGTCGCTGGTGAACAGACGCGCCCAGCCTTCGGGCACGAGCGCCACGATCCAGCCGAAGGCGCCGATGCCGAGGCCCGCGACCAGGCTGCCGATCCAGGCGGCCCGCACCGCGCGCCGCCAGTCGTTGGCGCCGGCGGCGACGCCCACGATCGTGGTCAGGCCCGAGCCGATGCCGAACGCCAGCGGCACCAGCATGAATTCCAGCCGCACGCCGATGCCGTAGCCCGCCAGCGCCGCGACGCCAAAGCGGCCGACCAGGCCCGTCACCAGCATGGCGGTGAGGTTGGCGGTGAAGGCCGAGAAGGAGGCGATCAGGCCGACCCGCAGGATGTCCCAGAACAGACGGCCCTGCAGGGCGAGGCCGCCCAGCCCCGGGACGAAGCCGAGCTTGCCGCCCCACAGTGCGCGCGCCTGCAGCAGCGCCGACACGGTCGAGGTAAGCAGGGAGGAGATCGCGGGACCGGCCATGCCGAGGCCCGGCCAATCGCCGATGCCCAAGGCCAGCACGTAGGAGAGGGGCACCTGCGCGATCGACGACAGCAGCATGTAGCGGCCCGGCGTCGCCGCATCGCCGCCGCCCCGCAGCAGGGCCGACAGGAAGAAGTTGGCCCAGATCACGATCGCACCGCTGAACAGCACGTGGGAGTAGGTGAGGGCATGGTCGAGCGCGTGGCCCTCGCCGCCCAGCAACTGGTAGAGGGCGGGGGCCACGGTCCAGGCGAGCAGGGTGAACAGCATCGCCAGCGCGGCCCCCAGGACCAGGGCATGCAGCACCAGTGCGCGCGCATCGTCGCGGCGGCCGGCGCCCAGCGTGCGGGCCATGGCCGCCGCCACGCCGCCGCCCATGCCGCCCGCGGCCATCATCGTCATCATCATCATGAGCGGAAAGACCAGCGCGAAGCCCGCCAGGGCTTCGGTGCCCAGCTTGCCGAAGATGAAGGTCTCGGCAATGGCGACGAAAGTCTGGGCCACCATCACCGCCGTGGTCGGGCCGGCGAGCTTCAGCAGGCTCGACCCGATGGGGGCGGTGAGGAGAGGGTGGGCTCTCACGGGCGCGGCAACGGCGATGGACGACAAGGTGGACTCCGCAATTTAAGTGCATATGCACCCTATCAAGGTGCGCTCCCCTGTCACCTGACAAAACGGCAGGGCGTCCATTAGCTTTTGCCCATGACCGAAAAAGAACGCCCCCTCGCCAAGCCCTCCGTCCAGGTCGACAACGACCGGGTGATCGTCACCGAATGGCGCTTCCCGCCCGGCGGCCATACCGGCTGGCACCGTCACAACCACGACTATGTGGTGGTCCCGGTGACGACCGGCGAGCTGCACATCTATGACGGCAAGACGACCGTGCCGGCGCCGCTTCGGGCCGGGGGCTCCTACGCCCGCCAGATCGGGGTCGAGCACGACGTCATAAATCCCAACGATTTCGAGTTCGTTTTCGTGGAAATCGAGGTCAAGGCCTGACGGGAACGGGGGGCAGACCCCGCCCGGCCGCACGTTGACTTGGGGCGACCGAGGGGTCATATGAGTGCCGCCAGCGGTCCGGCCCGATCCACGAGCCTTACGAGACCGCTCCAAAGTCCAGCGGATAGAATGGACTAAACCACGGAAATTAAATGAGTTTTGAGAGTTTGGGGCTGAGCGCCCCGGTACTGCAGGCAGTCGCCGACAAGGGTTACACGACGCCCACCCCCATCCAGGAGAAGGCCATTCCCATCGTCCTGATGGGTCGTGATGTCCTCGGATGCGCCCAAACGGGCACCGGAAAGACCGCCTCCTTCGTCCTGCCGATGATCGATATTCTCTCGCAGGGCCGCGCCAAGGCGCGCATGCCGCGGACGCTCATCCTGGAGCCGACGCGCGAACTGGCCGCCCAGGTGGCCGAAAACTTCGAGACCTACGGCAAGCACAACAAGCTCAATATGGCGCTGCTGATCGGCGGCGTGAGCTTCCCCGACCAGGAACGCGCGCTGGAGCGCGGTGTCGACGTGCTGATCGCCACCCCGGGCCGCCTGCTCGATCACTTCGAGCGTGGCGGCATTTTGTTGAATGACGTCAAGATCCTGGTGATCGACGAGGCCGACCGCATGCTCGACATGGGGTTCATCCCCGACGTCGAGCGCATCGTGGCCACCCTGCCGACGCTGCGCCAGACCCTGTTCTTCTCGGCCACCATGCCGCCGGAGATCAAGCGGTTGGCCGACCGGTTTCTCAGCAACCCGAAGGAAGTGACCGTCTCGCCGCCGGCCTCGGCCAGCACCACCATCGTCCAAGGGCTGATCGTCGTTCCCGAGGACGACAAGCGCGAGGCCCTGCTGGCCCTGATCAAGAGCCAGGAAGTGAAGAACGCGATCGTGTTCTGCAACCGCAAGCGCGATGTCGCCACCCTGCATACCGTCCTGAAGAAGCACGGCCTCAATGCCGGCGCGCTGCATGGCGACATGAGCCAGCCCGCGCGCACCGAGACGCTCGAGAAGTTCAAGGCCGGCGACATCCAGATCCTGGTCGCATCCGACGTGGCCGCACGCGGCCTCGACGTCCAGGACATGAGCCACGTCTTCAATTATGACGTGCCGTTCTCGCCGGAAGACTACGTCCATCGCATCGGCCGCACCGGCCGCGCCGGCAAGGTCGGCCATTCGTTCACCCTGGCCGCGCCCTTTGAGGGCGGGCTGATCGAAGCCATCGAGAAACTGATCGGCACCACCATCCCGCGCATCGAAGTTCCCGGACTCGAGACTGCCGTGCTCGAAGCTGGCGACGGTCGTCGCCGCGGACGTGGCGGTCGCGGTGGTCGTGGCGGTGCCCGGCCCGGCGCTGCTGCCGGCGACAAGCCGCGTGGCCCGCGCCGCGAACCGCGTGCGCCGCGTGAACATCGCGAACCGCATCCCGAGGCATCGGCCGAGCCGCAGGCAGCGGTCGCCGAAGCACCGCGCGACGTCCACATGGAAGCTGCCGCCGAGGCTCATCGCGAGCCGCGGCCGGAACGGGCGCCGCGCGAGCGCCGTCCCGAACGCGCTCCCCGTGAACATGCCGCACGCGAACATGCGCCCCGCGAGCCGCGCGCCGAGCGGTCGGCGCAGCCGCCCCGCGAACGTAACTCCGAACGAAGCCCTGAGCGCCGGCCCGAGCGGCGGCGCGACCGCGACGACGGCGGTCCGGCGCCGGTGGGCCTCGGCGATCACGTGCCGGCTTTCCTCGCGCGCTCGCCGCGCTAGAATAGCGGTCGATGCAGACGATCTTCGTCATGGTGAAGTGCGAACTCGGCAAGGCCTATGAGGTTGCCGACGAAGCCGTCGCGATCGAGCAGGTGTCGGAGGTCTATTCGACTTCCGGCCAGTACGATCTCCTGATGAAGTGCTACCTCGACGACAAGACCGACATCGGCCACTTCGTCACCAGCACAATCCAGACGCTGGCCGGCGTGAAGGACACCTTCACCCTCATCACCTTCAAGGCGTTTTCCTGACTACGGCCGACCCGCGCAGGCACCTCCCGCGTGGGGAAGATTTCCTGCTGCTGCCGCCGTCGATCCAGCCCTACGCCTATCGCATTGTCGACAGACTGTTCGCCCATCGCGTGATCCGCTGCGGACCGAGCGTGCGCGAGCTGCCGCGCGGCGAAGAGATCGCGCCGCGCTATGTCGCCGATGGCAGAGAGCACGATGTCGGCTCGTTCATGGACCGCAACGTGATCTCGGGTCTTCTGGTGATCCGCCGGGGCAAGGTGGTGCTGGAGCGCTATGGCCTCGGCCTCGGCGAGCACGACCGCTGGTCGACCATGTCGACCGTCAAGTCGATGACGGCGATGCTGGTTGGTGCTGCGGTCCGCGACGGTGCCATCGCCTCGATAGACGATCCTCTGACGCACTACCTGCCGGCCCTGCGCGGTTCGGCCTACGAGGGCGTGACGCTGCGCCATGTCATGACCATGTCGTCCGGCGTGCGCTGGAACGAGGACTATACGGATCGCAATTCCGACGTGAACCGCTACAGCAAGTCGCTGGCCGACAAGGTGTCGGGCGGCGTGCTGCGGCTGATGGCATCGCTGCCGCGCGCCCACCCGGCCGGCAGCAGCTTTCTCTACAATTCCGGCGATACCTATCTGCTGGGCGCGGCACTCACCCAGGCGATCGGCAAGCCGCTGGCGGACTACATGTCGGAGAAGATCTGGCGGCCCGCCGGCATGGAATGCGACGCTTTCTATACGCTCGAAAGCGAGGGCGGCCAGGAGATCGGAGGCAGCCGCGCCGGCATGGTCCTGCGCGATTTCGGCCGCTTCGGCCTGTTCGTCCTGGGCGACGGCATCATCGAGGGCAAGCGTGTGCTGCCCGAAGGATGGGTCGAGGCGGCGGCGACGCCGGCTTTCGCGCTCGAAACGCCGCCGGTCGTCGACATCACCCACTATGGTTACAGCTGGTGGCTGGGCGAGGGCGTGATGGCGGCGCTGGGCCATGCCGGCCAGCGCATCGACATCTTCCGCGACGAAGGCCTGGTCGTGGTGACGCTCGGCGCCTTCCCGCAGCCGCTCTACGCGCCGCCGGCCGACCACAACCGCCGCAACGAGGTCGTCACCTTCACGAACGCGGTGCGGGCGACATGAGCGGCGGCCAGGCGGTCCTCGCTATCTGGGTCGACATCGATCCGGCCGACGATACGCTCTTCGAGCACTGGCACAGCCACGAGCATGTCCAGGAGCGCGTCGGCTGCCCCGGCTGGCTGCGCGGCAGTCGCTTCAAGGGCGTCGACAATCCAGGCCGCTATCTTCTGCTCTACGACGCCGAAACGACGGCGGCGTTCGAGAGCGAGGAATATTATGCCCGCCTCGGCAATCCGACCGAGATGAGCCGCGCCATCTTCCCGAAATTCCGCGACACCTGGCGCACGGTCTGCACGGTCGAGCAGCGCTGGGGCGAGGGCATCGGTGCTGCCGTCCTCACGCTGCGCACGACCGTGGGCAACACCGCGCCCTTCGACACGCTGGCCGGGCTGCAGACGGCGCGTGTCGACATGCTGGCGGGCCAGGCCAACCTCGGCCAGGCCCACACCGCGGAGAAGGGCCTGCGCGCTACGCCCGACCGTCAGATCGAACGGGCGCTGGTGGCTTTCTTCTGGTCGGTGGAGGCAGCCCAGGCGGCGCGTGCCCGGCACGCGCCCGAGGGCGAGGTCTTCGCCCTCCGACACACCGTGTCGAAGAGCGATCTCGTTTAGCCAATCGGTGATCTAGTTGATCAGCCCGTAAAACTTCCCGGCGTTGGTGCAGGTGATCATCTTGACCTGCTCGGCCGGGACGTCGGCGAACTGTTCCTTGATGTACTTGTCGGAGTGCGGCCACACGCCGTCGCCGTGCGGGTAGTCGGAGCCCCACATCAGGCTTTCCGCGCCCATGTCGTCGATCAGCTTGGCGCCGATGCGGTCGAACTGGAACGTGGCCTTGCACTGGCGGCGCCAGTAGTCCGACGGCTTCATTTTTAGGCCGAGGTCGGTGAAGCGGTCTTCCCATTCGAAGTCCATGCGGTCGAGCGCATAGGGGATCCAGCCCGAGCCCGACTCGCCGAAGGCGATGCGGACGTTGGGGTAACGCTCGAGCACGTTGGCGCCGATGATGGCGGCCAGGATGTTCACCAGGTTCATCTGGAAACCCGAGACGATGGTGAAGAACACCGAGCGGCCGACGCGGCCGGGATACTTCTCGATCGTGTTGGGCGGCACCGCCGGAAAGGTGTGAAAGTGCAGCGGCAGCTGGACGTCGTTCACCGCCTTCCACAGGGGCTCCCACATCGGATGGTACATCGGCTCCATGTCCCACGAGCAGGAAAGCTCGAGGCCCTTGATGCCCATCTTGGCGACGCGATGGATCTCCTTCACCGCGGCGTCGATGTCGCCGTAGGGCAGGCAGGCGAGGCCAATGTGCCGGTCGGGGTAGTGGCTGCAGAAATCTTTTAGCCAGTCGTTGTAGATCGTCAGCATCTGGTTGCCGGCCTCGCGGTCGTTGAGCCGGCTGGCGGCGCCCAGGATGCCGTAGATCACCTCGGCATCGACGCCGTCGCGGTCGAGATCCTTGATGCGCAGGTGCGGATCGGAGATGCGGCGGATGTCCTTGGCGCCATCCGAGTAGAGGCCGGTTTCGGCCATGACATCGACGCGGTGATGCTTGCCGGGCACGAACTTCGAACCGGACGGACCGACGCCGTTCTTGTAGCCGAAGCTGGCGCCGCTCTTGGACATCCATTTCGGACCGTCGTCGGTGTCGGTGACGAACGGCATGCGGTCCTTCATCTCGCGCGGTGCCATCGACGTGAACAGATCGGGCGGCATCCAGGGCAGATCGAGATGGCTGTCGGCCGAAATGCGCTTGTACTGCATGGCGTTGCTCCCTTGGATGTGCTGGCTAAATTATGCGCGCCGTCCGGCGGACTCGGCAATGCCCCCATTGTTCATCGGGCTGTTTCGCGGGTCGGCTTGTGTGCTACGGATCGCGTGATGACTGGAGACTTTGACTACATCGTTGTCGGTGCCGGTTCGGCCGGCTGCGTGCTCGCCAACCGGCTGTCGGCCGATCCGAAAACCCGTGTGCTGCTGCTCGAAGCGGGCGGGCGCGACAACTGGATCTGGTTCCACATTCCGGTGGGCTATCTCTTTGCCATGGGAAACCCGCGCGCCGACTGGATGTTCCAGACCGAGAAGGAGCCGGGGCTGAACGGCCGTGCGCTCAACTATCCACGCGGCAAGGTGGTGGGCGGCTGCTCGGCCATCAACGGCATGATCTCGATGCGCGGCCAGGCGGCCGACTACGACCATTGGCGTCAGCTTGGCCTCACTGGCTGGGGCTGGGACGACGTGCTGCCGTTGTTCAAGAAGCTCGACGGGCATTTCCTCGGCGACACCGAATATCACGGCGGCAGCGGCGAATGGCGTGTCGAGGAGATGCGGGTCGCGTGGGACGTGCTGGATGCCGTCACCAGGGCGGCGACCGAGATGGGCATCCCGCGGACGGCCGACTTCAACACTGGCGACAACAACGGCGTGGGCTACTTCCATGTGAACCAGAAGCGCGGGCTGCGCATGTCCACGGCGAAGGCCTTCCTGAAGCCGGTGCTCGCGCGGCCGAACCTCAGGCTGGAAACCGGCGTGCTGGTCGAGAAGGTTCTGTTCGAGGGCAGGCGCGCGGTGGGCGTGCGCTATCGCCAGAACGGCCAAATCGTCGAGGCGCGCACCCGGGGCGAGGTGATCCTGGCGGCGGGCGCCGTGGGCTCGCCGCAGATCCTGCAGCTCTCCGGCGTCGGCGCCGCCGAGTGGCTGGGCGAGCACGGCATCGCTCCCGTGCTCGATCGGCAAGGCGTCGGCCGCAACCTGCAGGACCATCTGCAGCAGCGCGCCATCTTCAAGGTTCATGACGTCAAGACCCTCAACACGACCTATCATTCGCTGCTCGGTCGCGCGCTGATGGGCATGGAATACGCCCTGTTCCGCAGCGGCCCGCTCACCATGGCGCCCTCGCAGCTCGGCATCTTCACTATGTCCTCGCCCGACCACGAGCGGGCCAACATAGAATTCCACGTCCAGCCGCTCTCGCTCGACAAGTTCGGTGAGCCCTTGCATCGCTTCCCCGCCATCACCGTCAGCGCCTGCAACCTGCGCCCGACCTCGCGCGGCACGATCCGGCTGCGCTCGGCCGACCCCGCCGACAAGCCGCTGATCGCCCCCAACTACCTCTCCACGCCGGAAGACCGCCGCGTCGCCGCCGATGCGATCCGCGTCACGCGCCGCCTGATGAAGCAGCCGGCGCTGGCGCCCTACCGGCCGGAGGAATACCTGCCGGGCCCCAGCGTCGGCGACGACGAAGCGGCCCTCGCCAAGGCCGCAGGCGACATCGGCACCACCATCTTCCACCCGATCGGCACCGCCAAGATGGGCCTACCCTCCGACCCGATGGCCGTGGTCGACGAGCGCCTCAGGGTCATCGGCCTAAGTGGCCTGCGCGTGGTCGATGCGTCGGTGATGCCGACCATCACCTCGGGCAACACCAACACCCCCACGATCATGATCGCCGACAAGGCGGCCGCGATGATGATCGAGGATGCCCGTCAAGGAGACAGACATGCGTAATCGCTTCCTCGGATTGCTCGCGGCCCTGGCGCTTTCGGCGCCTGTCGTGGCCGCCTCGCAGCAGGCCTCGCAGCAGGCCAAGACGCTGCGCGTGGTCATGCATTCGGACCTCAAGATCCTCGATCCGGTGTGGACCACCGCCTTCATCGTCCGCAACCACGGCTACATGATCTACGACACGCTGTTCGCGCTCGACGGCGATCTCAGGATCAAGCCGCAGATGGTCGACACGTGGAAGGTGAGCGACGACAAGCTCACCTGGACCTTCACCTTGCGCGACGGCCTCGAGTTCCACGACGGCCAGCCGGTGACGACCGACGACGTCGTGGCCTCGCTGAAGCGCTGGGCCGTGCGCGATGGCCTGGGCCAGATCCTGTGGGCCAAGGTGGCCGAGGCCAAGGCGGTCGATGCGAAGACCTTCCAGATCGTGCTCAAGCAGCCGACCGGCGTCGTTCTGCAGGCGCTGGCCAAGCCCTCGGGCAACCCCTTCATCATGCCCAAGCGCATCGCCGAGACCCCGCCGGGCGACCAGATCAAGGAGTTCGTGGGCTCCGGGCCCTTCATCTTCAAGGCCGACGAGTGGAAGCCCGGCGACAAGACCGTCTACGTCAGGAATCCCAAGTACAAGCCGCGCCCCGAGCCGGCCTCGGGCCTGGCCGGGGGCAAGATCGCCAAGGTCGACCGCATCGAATGGCTGGCGATGCCCGACCAGCAGACCGCGGTCAACGCGCTGGCGGCCGGCGAGATCGACATCATCGAGACGCCGCAGCACGACCTCTATCCGATCCTGAAGAAGGACCGGAACGTGGCCCTCGTCACCACCAACAAATGGGGCAACCAGTACATCTTCCGCTTCAACCAGCTGCACAAGCCGTTCGATAACGCCAAGGCCCGCCAGGCCATGCTCTACGGCCTCAACCAGACCGACTTCCTCAACGGCGTGATCGGCGATCCCGAGTACTACAGGATCTGCAAGGCCATGTTCATGTGCGGCGGACCCTACGAGACCACCGCGGGCTTCGCCGACAAGTACGAGAGCGACTTCGCCAAGGCCAGGCAGCTCCTCGCCGAGGCCGGCTACGACGGCACGCCCGTCGTGCTGCTGCATTCGACCGATCTCTACGTGCTCACCAACATGGCGCCGATCGCCAAGTCGCTGATGGAGAAGTCGGGCCTCAAGGTCGACATGCAGTCGATGGACTGGCAGACGCTGGTCAGCCGCCGCGCCAAGAAGGATCCCCCGGACAAGGGCGGCTGGAACGTGCTCATCACCTCCACCTCGGGCGCCGATTCGCTCGATCCGCTGACCTACAGCTTCGTCGGCGCCACTTGCGACAAGGCCTGGTTCGGCTGGCCGTGTGACGACGAGCTGACCCGCCTGCGCTCGGCCTTCGCCGACGAGACCGACGAGGCCAAGCGCAAGGAGATCGTCGAGAAGATCCAGCTCCGCGCCGCCGAGGTGCCGACGCATGCCTTCCTCGGCCAGTACAACAACGCCATGGCGATCCGCAAGAACGTCACCGGCAACGTCGTCTCGCCCGTGCCGGTGTTCTGGAACATCGAAAAGAAGTGACTAGGCGGAAGAAGTGACTAGGCGGCCCGGGCGGCGTCGAGCCGGTCGAGCAGGCGGTACCAGTTGATGAATGCCGCCAGGTAGAGTTCGTTCAGGCCGTGAACCGGCAACGGCTCGACGGGAGTGGGTGGCAGCGGCAGTGCCGCCGCATTGCCGGTCGCGATATAGTTGGCGATCGCCCGGCCCAGCGCCGACTGCAAGGCGACGCCGCGCCCCATGCAGCCTATGTCGATCAGCAGGCCGGGCGCCGGTTCGTGCAGATGGGGCAGGTGATCGCGGGTGAGCGCGACACGGCCTCCCCAGCGGAACTCGACGTCGACCCCCTTCAGTTGAGGGAACATCTTTTCCGTCATGGCCTGCAGATGCCGCCAGTCGCGCGGATGGGAGGGCTCGCCCATGCGACCGCGTCCGCCGAGCAGGAAGCGGCCGGTGTGGTCGAGCCGGTAGTAGAGCCCGATACGGCGCGAGTCGGAGTTGGCTTGACCCCCCGGCAGGATCGACTTGCGGACGTTGTCCGACAAGGGCCGCGTGGCGATCTGAAAGGAGTTGGCTGCGATGATGGTCTGGCGCAGCCGCGGCCACAGGTCGCCGGTATAGCCGTTGGTCGCCAGCACGACGCGATCGGCCGTCACCGTGGCGCCGCCCGCCGTGCCGACGACCCACTTGCCGCCGGTGCGCTCCAGCTTCTTCGCCAGCGTCTTGCCATGCACGGCAACGCCGGCGCCGATCGCGGTGCGCGCCAGCTCTCGCGCATAGGCGAGCGGCTGCACCACGCCGCCGCGGCGATCGAGCCACGCGCCGGCGTATTGGTCCGACCCGACGTGACGTTCCGTGGCGGCCTTGTCGAGCACCTCGACCGGCGCGCCGCGCCGCTGCCATTGCGCCGCCCGGGCTTCCAGCGCCGGCATCGCCTTGGCGGAAAAGGCGCTCTGGATCCATCCGGTGCGCGTGTTCGGCACGGCCATCTTGTGCCTGTCAATCAGGTCGAACACCACGTCGGCGGTGCCAGCCACGAAGCTCACCAGTCGGCGGCCGCGCTCGGGCCCGAACATCGCCTCGAGCTCGTCGGGATCGAACTTCAGCCCCGGGATCACCTGGCCGCCGTTGCGACCCGATCCGCCGAAGCCTGGCTCCTTCGCCTCCAGGACGACGGCCTTGATGCCGCGCTCGGCGAGATGCAGCGCAGTCGAGAGGCCGGCGTAGCCAGCGCCGACGACGCAGACATCTGTCGAGACCGACTCCATCAGAGGCGGTGTCGGTGGCGCCGGCGGCGCCGTCGCGGCCCACAGCGAAGGTTCAAGAGGGAAGGGTTCGGCCATGTGGTCTCACTCGGGGTTCGGGATGCAGCGCCAGGCCGCGCACGGCCTGCGCCAGGCCGAGCACGGATCGTGCCGATCGCCGCCTAGTTCCGCGCCTTGAAGGCGAACTCGGCGCCGGAGCGGATGCCGGTCGGCCAGCGCGCCGTGATGGTCTTCAGCTTGGTGTAGAAGCGCACGCCCTCCATGCCGTAGACGCCGTGGTCGCCGAAGATGGAAGCCTTCCAGCCGCCGAAGCTGTGATAGGCCACCGGCACCGGGATCGGCACGTTGATGCCGACCATGCCGATCTGCACGCCGCTGGCGAAGGCGCGCGCCGCGTCGCCGTCGCGAGTGAAGATCGCCGTGCCGTTGCCGTAGGCATGGTCGTTCACCATGCCGATCGCCTCGTTGAAACTCTTGGCCCGCACCACGGAGAGCACCGGCCCGAAGATCTCGTCCTTGTAGATCTTCATGTCGGTGGTGACGTTGTCGAACAGGCAGCCGCCCATGAAGTTGCCCTTCTCGTAGCCCTGCAGTTTCAGCCCGCGGCCGTCGACCACAAGCTTGGCGCCTTCCTTTACGCCGAGGTCAACATAGCCCATCACCTTGTCGCGGTGCTGGCGCGTCACCAGCGGACCCATCTCCGACTGCGGATCGAGTCCCGGCCCGACTTTCAGGGCAGCAACCCGGGGAGCGAGCTTGGCCATCAATTTGTCGCCGACTTCGCCCACCGCGACCGCGACCGAGATCGCCATGCAGCGCTCGCCGGCCGCGCCATAGCCCGCGCCGATCAGCGCGTCCGTCACCTGGTCGAGGTCGGCGTCGGGCATGACCACCATGTGGTTCTTGGCGCCGCACAGCGCCTGCACGCGCTTATTGCGCCCAGTACCCGTGTGATAGACGTACTCACCGATCGCCGTCGAGCCCACGAAGGAGATCGCCGGCACGTCGGGATGATGCAGGAGCGCATCGACCGCCACCTTGTCGCCGTTCAGCACCTGGAAGATGCCGGCGGGCGCGCCGGCCTCGGCGAACAGCTCGGCCAGCAGCATCGGCGCGCTCGGGTCCTTCTCCGACGGCTTCAGGATGAAGGCGTTGCCGCAGGCCACCGCCATGGCACCCATCCAGCACGGGATCATGATCGGGAAGTTGAACGGCGTGATGCCCGCCACCACGCCCAGCGGCTGGCGGATCGACCACGAATCCATGTCGGAGGCGACCTGCTCGGTGAAGTCGCCCTTCATGTGATGGGCGATGCCGCAGGAGAACTCCACCACCTCGAGCCCGCGCCCGACCTCGCCCTTGGCATCGTCGAAGGTCTTGCCGTGCTCCAGCGACATCATCCGCGCGAGATCGTCGGTGCGCTTCTCGATCAGGCCCTTGAGGTTGAACATCACGCGCTGGCGCCTGAGCGGCGGCGTTGCGGCCCACGCGACCTGCGCCTTCTTGGCGAGCTGGACCGCGTCGTCGATCTCGGCCTCGGAGGCGAAGGCCACCATGGCCGTCACCTCGCCCGTCGCCGGGTTGGTGACGTCGCCTTGGCGGCCACTCATGCCCGCGACCCGCTTGTTGCCGACGAAATGTCCGATCCTGCCCGCCATGAATTCCTCCGCTCTTTGTCGCTTTCTAGCACGGCGATGGGACATTTTCCCGGACGCTAGCGCGCGAGAGCCATGTCGTATGTCGCGGGCTCGAAATCATTGAAGACGTTGGTGAATTCGTCGTCCTGCGGCACCGGCTGAGGTCCCGCAGAAGGGGACATTTCGGAATGCCGCGGTGCGGCCCGCTGCTCGACCGCCTTCTCGATCGCCTTTGCAACCGCCTTCTCGACTTCTGCGGCGGCGCGCTTCCCGACCTCGGCGGCCACGCGCGCCTCGAAATCGGCTTTCGCGTCGCGGCGCTTCTCTTCCTGCTGCTCCGCGCGCAGCGCGGCGGCGTCGGCCTGCTTCAGGAGATAGAGGTCGAGCGCCCGGTCGCGCCTTGTGACTTCGGCGATCTTCTTGCCGCGATAGAACACCGGCCGGACCTCGACATGGTCGGCGGCCAGCACGACGTTCTCGACCGCCTGCCGGCGCCGCGCCTCGATGATGTCGCGGCACTTCCTGTCGAACAGGGGGTCGCTCTGG
>JAUXST010000126.1 GCA_030679805.1 Reyranella sp.
GTAAGGGCAAGGCCGCGGGACGGCCCCTCATCCTCCAGGGATCGTACCTGGCGGGCGCGCCGGGCGGGGCATGGCCAAAGGTTCAAGCGCCGGCATTGCTTCCGGCACAGCTTCCGCCGAACAACTTGTGACACCAAGAACGATAGCGGCGTTTGTGTCAGAAGTTGTTCGGCGTTGTCCGCTCCACGCGGTTCTAGAGTCCCCCGAAGACCGACGATCCCCTGAGGGGACGAGGAGGCCGGTGGTCACGCGGCTCGTCCGAAAAGGCCCAGGACGAGGGAGGGCTGGCCAGGGTTTCTCCCGGCTTTTTGCGCCGATCCGCTGGAGTGACCTTCCAGGGACCGACTAGTTGTTGCGTCCCGCAACAGGTGCGGTCGGGTCGGCCGGGCATGTCCGCCGGACGGCCCGCGCACAGGACCCCCAACGTGACTCAACGTCTCGTGGAGCAAGTGCTTCGGACCGGACGACGCGCCAAGGGCTTTAGGCTGCGCGCGTATGATCGATTCGCGTCAGAATTTGCGACGGCCTCCCGGACGGCCGGATGAGGGAGGCCCACGACTATGTTCTTGGTCGGCAGGGACTGCGCCCCGCCCCGAGTGGCTCCGCGATCGCGTCCGTGGACTTGGCCCCTTGCATCGCCCGCGTGGAGAGCGGGAACGCCACCCCTGTCACGACAAGGAGCCGTCCCGGGCAAGTGAGCGGGCGGCTCGGCCTTTTGAGACAGGCCTCGTGCGACGATAGCGGATTTATAGGACGAAATCGGCAAAACCTGTAAATATCCTATCTCAATCCTGCCATGCGAATTCCGCCGGGCTGCTGGCACTGCCAGCACAATCTCATTGTCGCCAAGGGGCGATAGAACAGCCAGCCATCTCAACTCCATGCATGTAGTCTAAGGCCAGTCAGGTACGGCTCGCTACGGGCGCGATGCACAAGCTCGGGGATCAGCGGACGGAACGAAGGGGAGACAAAACTGTCCCACCGACAACGCGTCAGCGGAAAGTGGGACTGGGGGCGCAAAAAATAGCCGAACGAAATCAGCCACTTCGGAACGCTGAATGGATTAATGGTGCCCGAGACGGAATCGAACCGCCGCCCCACGACATCTAGGCGTGCAAGCACTGCCAGCATCCAAAAAAGTTCCAACAAAATTTGACAGGTTCAGCAGGTTAATGATAAGTAAAAGCTTATCTGGGTGGATTTCATGCCCGCCCGCCCCCGAACTGCGCGGCGATCCGGTGGGTATCGGCGCCGCGCTGGCCCTCACCTTCGCGTGGGACCTCGAGGTGCCGGTGAAGCACTTCTACGAGACCGACTACGACCTCTACCGCGACTTCACCGAGGAGTACTGGAACGAGAAAGACGAGTACGACGACGATTACTAGCGGTCGAAGTCCGACAGTAGAGTCCCAGGGAATCTTGTCGTCCTGAGCGCAGCGAAGGACCTCACGCCAGCCCGGGGCTCGATATCGACGGTCAGTATCTGGCCGGTCGGCGAGGTCCTTCGCTGCGCTCAGGACGACAAAGTTGGACGGCTCTCTGTTGGGGGCCTTCGACAATCAACTAAAAGGCGTCCGTGCCACCGGGACTCCCCCCGGCGTGCCCAAAATGCTCTTCAGAGAGCGCTACGCCTGGCATGGTCCTGACCATGACATCGACCACGAGAACGAGACCCAAACAGCAAACAATGCCGACGGCGAACGTCGGCTCGGGCGACCGGTTTGTGACCCGAGTCCGGACAGGTTTCCGGACAGAACGCGTTACATTCAGGCGTCCACAAATAATGCGAGAAGGCCGTGCAAACACGGCATCCAACGGCCGCGCGGCCGTGAAAAACACCAAGGAGACTTGGCCGGGGAGTCGGGCAGGGAGTTTGCCCGCGTCGGTGCAGGACAGCGCCGGTTCCTACGCCGTGTTCGGGAGTGATCCCGCCCGTTTGACGGGGGGCGTTTGATTTTCATTTTTCCTCCCTCGCGAAGCGAGGGAGGTGCCCCGAAGGGGCCGAGGGGGCAGGCCAGGAAGCTGGTCTCTCCTTCTGTCCCTGCACAACCACAGGCCGCCCCTCCGGGCGGCCTTTTTCATGTCTGGAGACCTGAATGAACGAGCCGAACGAGCCGGGCGCCGAAAGCCCCGGCGCCGAGACCTATGTGCTGCCCGAAATCCATTTCACGCCCGACGGGCAGCACTCCGTCGAACCGACGGACGAGGCTGCCCCACCCGCCATCATTCCGCCGGCACAAGTGTCCGCGCAAGTGCCGCAAGAGCCTCCCGCCGAAGAACCGCCCATCGTTCGCCACGATCCCTTCGCCTGGATGCGCAATGCGCCGTGGATGAACCGCCGGCTGAGTCCGTCGGGCCGTGCGGCGTATCTGCTGCGGCGCGACCTCGAAGCCTTCCCGGTGATCGAAGGCCGTGATCCCAACCACGCCGACCTCGACGCCATCGTGAAGCGCACGGTCGACTACATCGTGCCCATCATCAAGCGAGAGCAGGCGACCGATTTCGTCTACGAGGAGCTCGAGAAGCGCCGCGAAGAACGGATCGCCAAGACGCTGCAACAACCAGCGCGCAATCCACCCCCGAGCTTTTCCGTCGACGATACGCTTTCCACTGGACCGCCACCCGACCCTGCTTCGCCGAATGTGGAAATCGCGTCATCTGACGGCTGCGCCCAGATCATCGACGCTTGTCAAAGACAGTGCTGGATTCTCTTTGCGGACAAGGGTCTGGAAGCGCTTCCCGGCAGCGGCCGAGATTCTGTCGGACGGTATCGTCGATGTGTCCGCGAATGCGTTGCCCCAAGTGGTTGTAGTTACTAGGCGGACTCCCTGTACGGCCACTCAGATCCCACCGACGAGATCGGCGAGGGAAGTTGCAACTGAAGGTTGGTTCTGGCCGGACGGTAAGCCGCTATCATTAACTTGAGGAGTCTGCAGATATGGAAAAAACTCTCGCGTCACGCGTCATCGAGAACATTCGCTCCATGGATGGCCAATTCAACGCCTTATACGAGCTGATCGAAGAGATTGCGGACGAAACCGAGAAGAAGAGGGTTCGAAAGCACCTTGCCGAGGTGTCGGGAATCTTGCACGCGAACATAGAAATACCGATCTTCCGGCAGTATCCGGATCTGAACCCGGACAAGTGAAGTTCGTCAGGACTGGCAGGGCACCTCAACACTCGGTCTCATAGCCCGCCTCCCGCATGTGGCGGACCGCCAGGACGACGACGAGCCGGCCGTCGACGCGATAGCGCGCGACATAGCCGGCCGCGCCGAACGGGATAAAGAGCTGCCGATAGTCCGGCTGCTCGGGGTCGACCGGCCCCAGCCTGGGGAACCTGGCCAGTATCCGCATCCGGTCGCGGATCGTCCGCAGAGCGCGCGTCGCGGCCTCGGGATTCTTCTCCGCCAGGAAGCGGTGCAGGCCTTCGAGGTTGGCGATCGCGTTCGGCGAATAGACTACCTGGGCCACTTCTGGGGCCATTTCGGCGCGCGCTTGGGCCGGTGCGTGCCGAGCGAGTCGATCCAGCCGTCGAGTTCGGCCTGCGTCGCGTGGCGCCCGGTCGCCGCGTAATCACGCCAGGCAACCACCGCCTCGTCACGGAACGATTGTCGGGCTTCCTCGCGCGTCAGGTATTCGCGCACCGCCTCGCGCATGAGGTAGTGCGACGACCGCTTGCGCGCGACCGCCAGGGAGGCGAGGCGCGAGCGCTCTTCGCCGTCGAGCTTTAGCGAGACCGGCGTGGCAGGGGCAACGGGGGAGCGTTTGGTAGCCATTGGTAGCGAAAGGTAATACCGAGGATTACCGCAAACAAGTTCAAATGATCCAGCGAGCTTCATCGCGTGAGTTATAGAAACCATTTCTATAACTCATAAAATGCTATATTATGAGCTATAGAAAGGCTGTCCATCGCTCATGAAATGGAACTGGCAACAGCCGGATTGGCCGGCATTCAGTTACGATTCCACGGCAATGGAGCCGCTGGAACGCCAGTTTCTGCTCCAGTCCGGGGAGTTCATTGGCGCCTGCAGGCACATCGGTTCGGACGACAAGGACCGGCTGAAGATAGAGCTGATCAGCGACGAAGCGGTCAAGACGTCGGAGATCGAAGGAGAAATCCTCGATCGCGACAGCGTCCAGTCGTCCGTCCTCCATCAATTCGGCCTCGGGCCGGACAAGCCGCGCATTCCTCCGGCGGAGCGGGGCATCGCCGAGATGATGGTGGATCTCTATCGCACCTTCGCATCGCCCCTGTCCGACCGGACGATGTTCCGCTGGCACAAGATGCTGCTCGGGGGAAACCGCGACATCAGGGTGATCGGCGGATACCGCAAGCATGCCGATCCGATGCAGGTTGTCTCCGGGCCGCTGCATAGGCGGAAGGTTCATTTCGAGGCGCCGCCCTCGGATCGCGTGCCACGGGAGATGAAGGCCTTTGGCGTCTGGTTCAACGCGACGGCGCCCCAGGGGAAACAGTCGCTTGCAGCGCTGACGCGCGCCGGGGTGGCGCACCTGTATTTCGTGTGCGTCCATCCCTTCGAGGATGGGAATGGCCGGATCGGCCGGGTGATTTCCGAAAAGGTCCTGGCGCAGGCACTGGGGCAGCCCAGTCTCGTCGCGCTCGCGCACACGATCGAACGCAAGCGGAAGACCTATTACGCGGCGCTGGAACGCAACAACAAGACCAACGAAATCACCGACTGGCTGACCTATTTCGGACAGACCATTCTTGAAGCGCAGGCGAACTCGGCCAGGCGTCTGGAGTTCTATCTTGCGAAGGCTCGATTCTATGAGCGCCTGCGCGGTGCGCTGAACGAGCGCCAGGACAAGGTCATCGCGAGAATGTTCAGGGAAGGCATCGACGGCTTCAAGGGTGGCCTCAGTGCTGAAAACTACATCACCATTACGCGAACGTCACCCGCAACGGCGACGCGCGACCTTCAGGACCTGGTCTCAAAGAGCGCGCTGATTCGGACCGGTGAACTGCGCCATACGCGCTACAGTTTGAGGCTCGAATAACACGCGACGGACGGGAGTCAGTTCACCGGCGGTTTCCTGTAGTGATCCGCCAATCCGTTCAACGCCGCTGCGCCGTCGCCCTTGAACGTCGGCCCATGCATCAGCGCGATGG
>JAUXST010000139.1 GCA_030679805.1 Reyranella sp.
ATGGTGTGCAGCCGGCCGGCCAGGAAGCTCGAGATCGCGTTGCCGACGCCCACGCCCCCCACCAGCAGCGACGCGAGGCAGATCAGGCCGATGAACTGTGTCAGCCGGTCGAGCCAGCTGCGGATGCCGCCGCCGGCATCGGCGAGGCCGCGCACCCGCCAGCCGGCATCGGGATAGCGATTCTGAAGCGCCGAGATGGTGGCGATGTCGGAGGCGCCCGGCGCCAGCCGCAGGCGGTACTCCCAGTTCAGCAGGCTGCCGGGCTGTATCAGGCCCGATTCCATCACCGCCTCGAAGGACGTCATCAAGCGCGGCCCGAGGCTTGCGAAGGCATTCAGCCCGCGGTCCGGCTCGCGTGCGATCAGGCCGCGCACTTCCAAGGTCACCTCGCCCACCCTCAGCCGATCGCCGATCTCGAGGTTCATGCGGCGAAGGGCGGCCTCCTCGACCACGGCGCCCCACACGCCGTCGCGTTTGGCCAATGCGTCGACCAGCGACCCACCGTCGGTCAGTTCGAGCTTGCCGTAGAGCGGATAGGCGGACTCGACCGCCTTGAGCTGGACCAGAGTCGTGCGGCCATCGGGCTTCAGCGGACGCGCCATGGCGCGGCTGTCGATCCAGCGCACGAACTGGCCCTGCTCGCGCAGGAAGGCCATCTGCTCGGGACTGGCCTCGCGATAGAGCAGCGAAACGGCGACATCGCCGCCCAGGATCTCGCGCGCATCGGCGCGCAGGCCCTCTTCGATGGCGCGGCTAAAGGAGAGGATCGCGGCGATCGCGGCAACGCCCAGCGCCAGGCAGGCGATGAAGAGCCGGAAGCCGCCCAGGCCGCTCCGCATCTCGCGCCGGGCCAGGCGCAGGGCCAAATTCATTGGGCAGCCAGCGAGACAGGCATGCGGTCGTCGGCCACGACCAGCCCGTCGGCGATGCGCAGGATGCGGTCGCAGCGTTCGGCCAGCACCATGTCGTGGGTGATCAGGATCAGGGTCGTGGCGTCGGCGCGCGCCAGCTCGAACAGCAGGTCCATCACCTGCTTGCCGGTGGCGCCGTCGAGATTGCCGGTCGGCTCGTCGGCCAGCAGGAGCT
>JAUXST010000145.1 GCA_030679805.1 Reyranella sp.
AAACGCCTGGGCATCGAAGGGACCCGCACCGTCGGTGAGCAGGGCTGCCATGAGGCTGGTCACGCCCGACTGACCTGCGGGATCGGAGGCCGTGCCACCGGCGAACGAAAAGGACAGCGCCACGACCGGCGCACTCTTGTCTTCGACCAGCCAGGCCTTGATGCCGAGCGGCGTCATCAGTTCCTTGATGTCGATCGCGCTCGCGCCAGCCGCGGGCAGCCACGCCAGTACCGCCACGAGGGCGGCCACGGCCGCACGGCGCAGGCTACTCGTCATCGACTGCCCTCCGCCGGTGTCAGCAGCGACGTCACCGCGCCCGAGTCCCGCCAGACGAGCTGGGCGGCGGCAGCGACATCGGCCGGCGTCACCGCGGCGATGCGCTCGGGCCAGGCGTCGATGTCGGCCATGGTCCCACCGGTGCTCAGCAAGGCACCGTAAAGGCGCGGGCCGCTCGCCAGGGAATCCTGGGCGTAGATCGCTCCGGCAAGGAGCTGATTCTGCGCCCGCTCGACCTCCTCCGCCGTCACGCCACCGTCGACCAGCTTCTTCATCTCAAGGGCAACCGCCGCCTCGATCTCCGCCACGGTGCGGCTCGGCGCTGGATGGATGCCGATGTCGAACGAGGTAAGGCCGAGGCTGGCCGGGCTGTAGCCAGCCGATGCGGCGAGCGCGAGCTTGCTGTCGGTGACCATGGCCCGCCACAGCCGGCCGGTCTCGCTGCCGCCAAACAGGCGCGCCAGTACCTGGAGCGCATGCGCGTACTTCGTTTCGCCGACACGGTAGGACGGCGCCAGCCAGTCGCGCGACCATCTCGGCTCGACGACTCGGGCATCGGCGCGGATCACCCGTTGCGGCAGGTCCGCGCCACCTTGCGTCGGCCGGCGGCGGGCCTCGACCTTGCGGCTCGGGATCTGGCCATAGTGCTTTTCGGCGAGCTTGCGGACCACCTCGAGCGTGGTGTCGCCGGCCACGATCAGCACCGCGTTGCCGGGCACGTAGAAGCGCCGGTAGAAGGTCGCGAGTTCGTTGATGTTCAGCTTCTTGATATCGTCGACATAGCCGATGACGGGCATGGCGTAGGGCTTGTGCCGGCCGAACAGCTGCTCCCGCGTCGCCTCGTCGAGCAAGGCCGCCGGCACGTTGTCGGTGCGCGCGCGACGCTCCTCGAGGATGACCTGGCGCTCCGAGATCAGGTCCCTCTCGGCGAGGCGCAGGCCGGTCATGCGATCGGCTTCCATGCGCATGACCATCTCGAGGCGGTCGGGGGCGACGGTCTGATGGTAGCCGGTCGAATCGTAGGTCGTGTAGGCGTTGTTCCGTCCGCCGTTGCGCGAAACGATGCGCGAAAATTCGCCGGCAGCGACCCTGTCGGTGCCCTTGAACATCATGTGTTCGAGGAAATGCGCGACGCCAGTGCGTCCGAAGGTCTCGTCGGCACTGCCGACCTTGTAGACCAGGACCTGGGTCACGATCGGCGCACGGCGCGACGGCAACACGACGACCTGCAGGCCGTTGGCCAGCATGAAAGTCTCGGCTGGCCGATGTCTGACCGTAAACAATTTCGCCAGCGCCGGTAGCGCCGGCGCACAGACCGCGCTGGTGGCGAGGCCGGCCAGCAAGACGCGGCGGCGGGGCGTCAGCGCACTCAGAAGATGCCTTCGAGCAGGCCGCGCTTGCGCCGTGTGATCGTGGGCGTCGGCCCTGCCGGCGTCTGGCCGGCGGCCTGGGCGTCGCGCAGCCTCTGCTGCTCCTGGGCCGGATCGAGCACGACACCCGTCGGCGGCGCGTCCCGCCAGAAGATCAGCGAGTCGACGAAGCTCTTGTCGCTGTCGTTGATGGTTCGCGTGTCGGTATTCACGCGGCTGCGGATGTTGGGATCGATGCCACCCTGGCCCGCTTTGGCCACCAGCGCCTGCTCGGAGGCGCCGCCCGGGCTGGGCGGTGCGCTGCCGCCTGCTCCGCGCTGCGGGCGCCCGGCGGTTTGCGGCGCCAAGGCCTCGCGCGCCTGTTCCGACGGGGTCACTTCCTGCGGCCTGGGCTCGCCGGGCCGCGGCGGGCGCAGTTCGGCATTCGGCGGCATGGTGAGCGGCGAATGGGAGACGATCTTGAATTCGTCGGGCGACACTTTCTTGCCGCCGCCCAGGTTTTCGAAGGCTCCGCAGCCGCCCATCGCGAGGGCGCCGAGCGCGAGGAGGGTCACCGGGATTATGGCTTTCGGTTGCATCGTCCGTCCTTCGGGGTCCGCTTCTGTCCGCTGATCATGGCCGCATCAGGGCGCGCGTTGTTTTTCGCCGACGAGAGAGTCGATGAGCATCAGCCCGACACCGACAACAATCGCCGAATCGGCAACGTTGAACGCCGGCCAATGCCATTGGCCAATATGGAAATCGGCGAAATCGAACACCGCTCCCCAACGGGCGCGGTCAATAACATTGCCGATAGCGCCGCCGATGACAAGGCCGATGCCCCAGCCGTGCAGCGGCCGGTCGGTTCGTCGCAGCCAGATGAACAGGGCGACGCAGACGGCCACGGCCACCGCCGAGAGAACCCAGGGCGGCAAGGCACGGTCGCCCCCCAGCATCCCGAAGCTGACACCCGCGTTCCACACCACGACCAGGCGGAAAAACCCGTCGAACACCGACACGGCCGCGCCGGTTTTCAACAGGTAGCCCAGCAGCAGCTCCTTGGAGAGCTGGTCGATCACCACCGTCAGGACGACCAGAGCCATCGCCTGGTATTGAAGGCGTTTCATCGGGAAGATCTCACGCCGTCACCGCCTCTTCGCAACGTTGGCAGAGCAGCGGGTGGGCGGCCGACTTGCCCACCTCTTCCAGCACCTGCCAACAGCGCGCGCACTTCTGTCCGCCGGCCGGCGCGGGCACGACGGCGACGCCGGCCACGTCGGGAAGCGTGAAGGCGCCGGCCGGCAGCACCCCGCCGTCGGGCACCTCGACCAGGTCGCCGCCCGAGGTGATGCAGATCTCGGTGAGGTCGAGACCCTTCAGCGCCTCGATGAATGCCGAGCCGGCATGGACATGGGGGGCGGCCTGCAGGCTGGATCCGATACGCTTCTCGGCGCGCTCCAACTCCAGCGCACCTGTGACGACGCGGCGCAGCGCGCGCACGGTCTTCCATTTCTCGCCAAGCCCCGGATCGAGCCAGGCGGCCGGGACGGCGGGATAGACGCGAAGATGGACGCTCTCGGCTTGCCCGTCTGGCATGTCGCCCGGCCGGGCGAGCCAGGCCTCTTCAGCAGTGAAGCAGGTGATGGGCGCCAGCCAGACGGTCAGGAACGAGAAGACCTCGGCCATGACCGTCCGCGCGGCGCGCCGGCGTAGCGAGCCCGGGGGATCGCAGTAGATCGCATCCTTGCGGATGTCGAAATAGAACGCCGAAAGATCGCCCGAGCAGAAGGTGTTGAGTTCCGTCGCGATGGTGTGGAAATCGTAATCGTCGACCGCGCGGCGCATCAGGAGGTCGAGTTCGGCGAGGCGATGCAGCACCCAGCGTTCAAGCTCGGGCATGTCGGCATAGGCCACCGTCTCGGCGGCGCTGTAGCCGTCCAGACTGCCCAGCAGGTAGCGCAGCGTGTTGCGCAGCCGCCGATAGGCCTCGGCCTGGTGCTTCAGGATCTCCGGGCCGATGCGCTGATCCTCGGTGTAGTCGGTGCCGACCACCCAGAGGCGCAGGATGTCGGCGCCGTACTGGTCGCAGACTGTTTGCGGGGCGGTGATGTTGCCCAGCGACTTCGACATCTTGCGGCCCTGCTCGTCGAGCGTGAAGCCGTGCGTCAGCACGCCATCGTAGGGCGCGCGGCCGCGCGTGCCGCAGCTTTCCAGCAGCGAGGAATGGAACCAGCCGCGATGCTGGTCGGAGCCCTCCAGGTAGAGATCGGCCGGCCACTTGAGGTCGGGATTGCCTTCCAGCGTGAAGGCGTGGGTGCAGCCGGAATCGAACCAGACGTCGAGAATGTCGGTGACCTGCTCGAAATCGGCGACGTTGTACTTGTTGCCGAGGAAGCGCTCGGGCGGGCTGTCGAACCAGGCGTCGGCGCCTTCCGCCTTGAAGGCCTCGACGACGCGGCCCATCACCTCGGCATCGCGCAACGGCTCGCCGGTCTTCTTGTCGACGAACACCGCGATCGGCACACCCCAGGCGCGCTGGCGCGACACGCACCAGTCGGGCCGCGTCTCGATCATCGAGCGCAGACGGTTGTAGCCGGCCGGCGGCACGAACCGCGTCGCATCGATCGCCGCCAGAGCCTTGTCGCGGAGCGTGCCGCCGATCTCGGGGATCGGCTTGTCCATGGCGATGAACCACTGCGGCGCATTGCGGAAGATGACCGGCGCCTTGGAACGCCAGGAGTGCGGATACGAATGGGTGATGCGGCCCGAGGCCAGCAGCTTGCCCGTGGCGTCGAGTGCGGCGATCACCGTGCGATTGGCATCGCCCTTCTTGCCCTCGGCCGTATAGACGCGCTTGCCAGCGAACATCGACACATGCGGATAGTAGGTGCCGTCCTCGGCCACCGTGTCGGGCACTTCGACACCGTTGGCGACGCCCAGTTCATAATCGTCGGCGCCATGACCCGGCGCGATGTGCACGAAGCCGGTGCCGGCATCGGCCGTCACGAAGTCGCCCGCCAGCAGGCGCACATCGAATTCGTAGCCCTGCCCGCGCAGCGGATGGGCCGCGATCAGGCCTTCGAGATCGGCGGCCGTGACGTCGGCCAAGGCCTTAGCGGTAAACTTGCCCGCCTCGGCCGTGGCCGTGACCAGTTCCTTGGCGAGCACCATCTTGTCGCCGATCCGGGCCTTGCTGCCCTCGGCCACCGTCTCGACCTGCACCAGCGCGTAGGCGATCTCCGGCCCGTAGGCGAGCGCCCGGTTACCCGGGATGGTCCAGGGCGTCGTCGTCCAGATCACGACGGAGCTGCCGTCGAGCTTGCCGCCCACCGACTTCAGCACCGGGAAGGCGACGTGGATCGTGTCGGAGACATGGTCGTGATATTCGATCTCGGCCTCGGCCAGCGCAGTCTTCTCGACCACCGACCACAGCACGGCCTTGGAGCCCTTGTAGAGGCCGCCGTTCATCAGGAACTTGCCGAGTTCGCCCGCGATCGTGGCCTCGGAACTGTACTTCATCGTCGAGTAATAGTTGTCCCAGTCGCCGTCGACGCCCAGGCGCTTGAACTCCTCGCGCTGCACGCCGATCCAGTGATCGGCGAAGACGCGGCATTCCTTGCGGAACTCCGAGACCGGCACCTGGTCCTTGTCCTGCTTCTTGGCGCGGTACTGCTCCTCGATCTTCCATTCGATGGGCAGGCCGTGACAGTCCCAGCCCGGTACATAGTGGCTGTCCTTGCCCAGCATCTGCTGGGTGCGGCTCACCAGGTCTTTCAGGATCTTGTTGAGCGCATGGCCGATATGGAGATTGCCGTTGGCGTACGGGGGGCCGTCGTGGAGGACGAACTTGGGCCGGCCCTTGCTCTCGGCGCGCAAGCGGTCCCACAGCTTCATCTCGGCCCAGCGCTTCAGCAGCTCCGGCTCCTTCTTGGGAAGGCCGCCGCGCATGGGGAAGTCGGTCTTGGGCAGGAAAACGCTGGATTTATAGTCAGTTGTCACGAGAAACTCGGTGCAAAAGGAGCGATGGGCGGGCCGCCGGCAGGGCGGCCACGAGCAGGCAGGACAACCCGGCCGCGGTCAGCGGACCGGGCGGATAATTCGCTCCTGAGGGGCCCCGATGAACATAGGGCCGGCAATCTAGGGACGGGGCGGAGAGGGGTCAAGGCGCGGCGCAGTCGCAATTCGGCAGGTTGATTGCGGACATCAGCACCCTCTGCCAGCATTTGGCGCATGCCGCTTTTCGATCGCCCGGTCAGTTCGAGGCTCCTCTGGCCATTGGAAGCGCGTTGGCCGCAACGGCGAGCCCGGACACTGATCAATCGGTTCCAGGTGCAATGGCCAGAGCTCGCCTATGACATGGACCTCGGTGTCCAGCTCGCCAACGCGCAGGCATTCCTCGATCAAGGTACGCGCCGGATCCGGTTGTATGGGGGACTAGTGCGCCATCGCAGGATCGGAACAGCCGGTCTCGCGGTCGCACTTGCTCACGAAACCGGTCATCATCTCGGCGGCCCTCCCTTCCTGCCATACATGAAGTGGCTGAGCAGCGAAGAGCGTGCCGACGAATGGGCCGCAACTGTCGGCTTGTCCGAAGTCTTCGGTTCCGCACTTGCCGACCGCATTCTCAGGGCCGGTCGCAAGCAACTGGCGGCGTTGGTGCCGGAACATGTTTGTCGCATAGTCGACTTCTGGTAGCATTTTGTCGGCAGAACAATGGGGGGGGGACATGGGGCTGCTATTCAATACGGCTGAGACCATGAAAATGGTCGCGAGGATCAACAAGCACTTCGCCGCCAAGTCCGAGGGCGGGCAGATCAACAAATGGCGGAAGCCCGGTAAGAAAAAGCTTTTCAAGAAGGGCAGCGCAGACAGGCATTCGCTCAACCAGATCGCCAAAGATGAGCGAGTCTCCGTGGATCCGGCGGATGACGACGACGCCGAGACACATAACGGCAAATGGTTGGATTGGCTGGATGCTCTGAGTTCGACGCCGTCGACTACTTTGAGCCAATTCTTCCCGAGCGCGGTTCCGGCATCGAGTACGGCGAGCGATGTCGGCACAGAACTTTCTCACGTTATCTGGCAGGGCCTGAGCGACGACCAGAACTGCAAGGAGATTGTTGTTTCCGTCGTTCCCAGCGACACAATCAAGGTCGATGAGTGGCAAAAGATCGGATCGGCCAGCGCCTATGCGCTGTTGGTGACCGTCCATACCGTCGGAGCTGCCAACATGAAGGCGGCAATAAAGAAGATGGTGCAGGCTAGACGGGCGGCCAAAGCGAAAAAGAAGTCGTAATGCCAAGAGTAGGGTGATCACGCCGGCTGCATCGTTTCATAGTCGGCGAAGGAACCCGAGCGTCTATCGCAATCGGCCTGTTGCAATGCGGTCTGGGCAGGTAACCTGATACCTGCTGGATCGCCGGGGGCACCATGCGTTGCGCGAGTTGCGAGACAGACAACGCGCCAGGCAGCCGATTCTGCATCGCCTGTGGCGCGGCATTGGGCGGCATCTGTTCCTCATGCGGGAATGCCAATCCGCCGGGGGCCCGATTCTGCGCGCAGTGCGGTGGTACACTCAATGCTTCATCTTCCGCGGCCATCACGAAGCCGGCGACCGTCGGCGACGGCGAACTGAAGCAAATTAGCGTCCTGTTCGCCGACGTCTCCGGCTCGACCGAGTTGATCGAGCGGCTCGATCCTGAAGAGGCTGCCAAGCGTCTGGCCCCTGCGCTCGGAGCCATGCAGGAGGCGGTGCACCGCTTCGAGGGGTCGGTCGTCAAAGTTCAGGGCGACGGCATCATGGCGCTGTTCGGCGCGCCCAACCCGCAGGAGGACCATGCCGTGCGGGCCTGCTGCGCGGGCCTTGCGATGCAGGCGTCGATCAAAGCCTTGCCCGGCGGCAAGCTTCCTATCCGGGTCGGCATCCATTCGGGCGAGGTGCTGGCGCGCACCGTGGCCACCGATTTCTCGACCGACTTCGACGCCACCGGCATCACCGTTCACATCGCCAGCCGGCTGGAGAGCCTGGCGCCCTTGGGTGGGATCGCGATCTCGCCGACGACCCTGCGCGGCGCCCGCCAATTCGTTTCCGTCGAGTCGATGGGCCAACGGGAGATCCGCGGCATGTCGGCGCCGCTGGAAGTGTTCCTGCTGACCGGCCTGCGTCGCGGCCCGACCAGCCAGCGGTTCAGCCTCGAGCGCGAGCGCTCGGGCTTCGTTGGCCGCGGCGTCGAGTTGGCCCTGCTCGAACGCAACCTCGAACGCGCGGCCGAGGGCGATGG
>JAUXST010000157.1 GCA_030679805.1 Reyranella sp.
GTGGTGGCTGCGGCCCGCCTCCGGCAGGGAAGTCCGGAACGGATTCCTGGGAGCCGCCATCATACTCGCCATGTATGCCGCCATGGTCTTCGTCTTCTGGCGCCTGTTCTGAAGCCCGTTTGGCGCTGCTAGACTGGCTGCATGGAAAAAACCATGACCAGGCGCCGGGCGTGCAGGCGCAGCAGCAGACGCCGCAGGCTTTCCTGGAAGGCATCTATAAGCCCTATCTGGACAAGAGTTATCGCGGTCAGAACTACGGGCAGGCCGACCGCTTCTTCGCCCCCGACCTCGTACGCGCCATGAATGCCGACTACACCACCGCCAAGCGGCGCGGCGAGGTTCCTCTCCTCGACGGCGACCCATTCGTCTGCGCCCAGGAGTGGGAGATCGGCAAGCTCGCCGTGGCGGTATCGGCCAACGGCGCCCAAACGGCCGGCGCTAAGACGACCGGAATCGTCACCTTCGACAATCTGGGCAAGCCGAACCGGGTCACGCTCGATCTCGTGCAGACACCGGTCGGCTGGCGGATCGACGACATCGCCTGCAGCGGCGACCCGACGTCGCTGCGCGCGCTCTACAAGCTGCGCCCGTAACTGGCTTAGTGCCGCCAGCTCGAGTCGGTCTTGTCGATCTTGCGGATGAGCGCCGCGAATTCGAGATCGCCGATGGCGCCGCCGCCCTTTTCCGAGAAGCCGTCGACGTCGGCGCCCGACTTGGCGGCGAGATTGTCGCCCAGGATGTTGAGCGTGCCGGCGGCCCCGGCATCGAGCTGGATCTGGCACGCCCGCTCCAGGCGATAGAGCCGCACGAAGGCTTCCGGCACGGTGCGGCCCGTGGTCAGGATGCCGTGGTTGCGCAGCATCATGGCCTGGTTGTCGCCCAGGTTCTCCAGCAGGCGGCCGCGCTCGTCGAGATCGAGGCTGGGGCCCTCGTAGTCGTGATACGAAAGCTTGCCGTGGAAGGTGGTGGCCGCCATCGAGATCGGCAGCAGCCCTTCCTTGAGCGCGCACACCGCCATGCCGGCGCGGGTGTGGGTGTGCATCACCACCTTGTGGCGGGCGGCGTGGGCCATGTGGACGGCCGAATGGATGACGAAGCCCGCGTAGTTCACGGGATAGTCGGACTTGCCGATGATGTTGCCGTCGAGGTCGATCTTCACCAGGTTCGAGGCCGTGACCTCGTCGTAGTTGAGACCGAAGGGATTGATCAGGAAGTGCGCCTGCTCGCCCGGCACGCGCGCCGTGAGATGGCCGTAGATCAGCTCGGTCCAGCCGAAATAGTCGACCAGGCGATAGGCCGCCGCGAGCTGACGGCGCAGCACCGCCTCGGCTTCGGCCGGCGGCAACGCGTTGATGTCGATACCGGTGAGCGGCAGATCCTGGGCGATGTGCATGTCCATGGGCGGTTCCTCCCGGCGGAAACAGGCGAGAGGCAAGCTTAGGCCCGCGCGCTATGATCGGGCAACAAAAGAGGAAACGCCAAATGGCCGAAAAACCGCGCCTCGATACAACGCGCCTGCAGAAGATGGCTCAGGCCTATTGGGAAAGCGCCGCCCTGATGGCGGCGGTCGAACTGGAAGTGTTCACCGCCATCGCCCATGGACACGACACGATTGCCGCCGTGGGCAAGGCCGCGGGCATCAGCGCGCGCAACGCCGAGCGCTTGCTGACCGCCCTCACCGCCATGACGCTGCTCACGCGCGAGGACAAGGATGGCGAGGGGCATTTCGCCAACGCGCCCGACGTGCAGCGCTTCCTGGTGAAGGACAGCGACCGCTACGCCGGCCCGTGGATCCTGTTCACCAAGCCGCGCTGGACGGCCTTCGGCGAACTCTCGAAGCGGCTCAGCAGCCCCGAGGAGAATCGGCTCGGCGCCTATGTCGACTTCACGGTCGAGGATGCGCGGCGCTATCACGCCGCCACCTATTCCATCGGCATGGGCGCCGCCCGCCTGTTCAGCCGCAGCGTCGATCTCAAAGGCCGCAAGCTGATGCTCGACCTCGGCGGCGGCTCGGGCGCCTACAGCATCGTGGCGACGCAGACGTTTCCCGGCCTCAAGGCCATCGTGCTCGACCTGCCGCCGGTCGCCGTCGTGGCCGACGAATACATCGCCGCCAACAAAGCGGCCGACCGCGTCACCACCCTTCCCGGCGATTTCACCCGCACCGAGTTCCCGCAGGGCGTCGATGTCGTGGTCATGGCCAGCAACCTGCCGCAATATGAGCCCGACCTGATCCGCCTCGTCGTCGGCAAGGCCTTCGCGTCGCTCGTGCCTGGCGGCGAGATGCACCTGATCGGCGAGACCCTGCACGACGACCGGTGCGGCCCGCTCTCTGCCGCCCTCTGGGGCCTCAACGAGACGATCCAGCACAGCACCGGCCTCGCCCACACCGAATCGGAGGTGAAGGGATACCTGCAGGGCGCAGGCTTTACCGACGTGGCCGTTCATCCCTTCGTGCCCGGCGTCCTGTCGCGGATCGCAGGCCGCAAACCCGGCTGACCGGCCGCCGGACGGGAGGGGTTGCACCGGCCGGGCCATTCGACTATCTGTCGCCTCCGGCCCTCAGCTCCCTTCGTCTAGAGGCCTAGGACGTGGCCCTCTCAAGGCTAAAACACGGGTTCGAATCCCGTAGGGAGCGCCAAGCCGCAGAAGCCGTCACCAAACTCCGCCGCACGTCGCGCCGGGGCGGATCTGCCCCGGCGCCCTTTCGTGTGCCTCCTACTTCGTATCATCCTGACCGCTGGTCTTTCTCCCGGCCCGAACGGTTCGTACCGCTTCGAAGGCCGCCCATTCGCGGAGGAAGTCGACTTCCTGCTCCGAAAACTGGCGCGCGGCGCGGCCGAAATCGATACCGAACACTTCGCTCAGAAGACTGAGGAGGAGATCCAGGAACTGATCGAGGACTTGAAGCAACCGGTCGAACCAGTCGGGGAACGGGATGTGGAGCAGGTCGAGGATGAAGTGAACGATCTCGCTCAGGATCTTCTTGAGTTCCTTCAGATGCTGGCTGAGCCAATGAAGAAGCCTGCCGATGACGCCGGACCTCAGGAGTTGCTTGGTCACGGCCACGCCACGACCGGCATAGGCTTCTCCATCCTGAACCTGCAGAAACCTGTCCAGTTCGATGCGCTGCACGGCGGACAGGCGCCCTGCCGTCTCTCGAACGAAGGCCAGTACCTTGGTGGTTTGTCCGACGAACGACTCGCCGGTTGACTGGATCAGGATCTGCTGCTCTCCCTTCGGCGCCGCCAGCGCGCACTCCGCGCTGATCTCGCGGGCGAAATTTTCGAAGGCGGACAGGAACGACTCGAGGCGATCCCCGTCCTTCGGCCCGACGGCCCTCCGCTCACTGGTTTTCCTTGCCATGGTCTTCATGCTCCTGCGTTGTCGCCAAGTAAGGCCGCCGATGACCGCGCATGGCGCATCGCTGCCGCATGTCCCATCGGCTCATTCCCAGAGGACATGCATAAGTTGCAAATCTTATATGGTTATTCTCCTATTCGGCAAGGGTTGGCGTGAATTCGGGTTCCAATCCCGCAGGGAGCGCCAAGCTTCAGGCACCGGAATGCATGATATTCGCGCTCTTTCGCCACTGCCTGAATCCGTCGTGGCCGGCGGCGCCCACCGGAAGCTGACCAAATCCCTGGCGATCCGGATCGAAGGATGATTCACTGCGGCCCAGGGAGATCACAGAACGTGCAGCGATCATGAGGGCGAACCTAGGTCCGCCGGTCAGTTTGGACTTCCTCGATGGCTATCTGTTCCGTCTCCTCCAGGAGATCGTGAACAAGCATGGTCTCGACGAATCCGGCTTCGAAAACTACTACGGCAGCCGCATCACGGAGAAGATCGGCGGGCTGATCGAGTACGAGGAGCGCCTGGCGCACTATCTGCTGGAAGGCTACCCGGGCCGCCGCGTCGTTCACGCCGGGATCGGCGTCGGCATCCTGGCCTGTGTGCTGGCCTGCAACGGCATGACCGTGGCCGGCGTCGAATACTATCCCAAACGCGTCGCGTCGGCGCACCATCTGCGGTCGGCCCTGATCGAAATCTGGCCCGAGGTCGAGGCTCGATACGAGATCATCGAAGGCAACTATCCGGACGCTTTGATGAAGTCGGCAGAACCGGCTCCCGGGGCTTCTCGCCTCTGGCCCTGGCAGCGCGCGCCGAAGCCGGCCGCAAGACCATCGTTTGCAGGACCCTGGTTCGATTCGAATGCCATCCTGATCTTCACGAATGTCGCGAGCACCTGGAGCGAGCAGACGCAGGCTGCGATCTTCGAGTCCCTGCCCAAGTTCGCCGAAGTTCTTCTGGATCTCCGTCTGTTTGGAACGGTCAGGGAAACGGACCAGGAGCGGACCGACCTGTTCGACCGTATCGCCGCAACGGCGCGCTCGGCGGAGAGGCTGCCCCATCTTGCGATCGGGTCACACTTCGCCCGGTTCGTCTTTACCTGAGAACGCGCCGGCCTCCTCACATGATGATCAGGCATGACCTGAAGTCGGCTCCCGGCACCTGGGCCGCCGATCTCGCCCTGCTGGCGATCGGCGGCAGCGCGCTGCTGATCGCGATCATCCTTTGGTTCGACAATGCCCAGGGCGGCCTCACCGGCAACGGCGTGTTCAAGAGCCTCGAACTGAAGCCGTGGGTCGTCGATCCCGCGCACGCGCCACTCTATCCGTCGAACTACCTGTTCTATCCCGCCTATGGCGCGCTCTGCCGCGGACTCGACCTGCTGGGCGTGTTCGCAGGCGATCCCCGGCGGCAGATCACCATCCTGAACGCGGTGAGCTGCAGCCTCTGCCTGTGCGCGGTCTATCTGATGGTGCGCGCCCTCACGGCCGACCGTCTGGTGGCGCTGCTCGCAGCGCTGTTCCACATCGCATCGAGCTTCGTGATGTTCCTCGCCATCGTGAACGAGGACATCCTGCCCTCCTACACGCTGCTGTTCGCGGCGATGGCGCTGGCCAGCGTCTGGTTCGCTCGGCCGACGGCGGCTCGGGTGGTGGCGGTGGCGGCGCTGTTCTCGATCGCCTGGCTGTTCGAATGGCGGCTGATGTTCCCCACCCTGCCCGCGATGCTGGCTGCCCTCTGGCTCTGCGAGACGCGACCAGCGGTTCGGCTGGGCTGGATCGTCCTGTTCCTCGCCACGATGCTGGCGATGGCCGGTGCCGTGGCCGCGGCCTGGCAGGGCCACAATGGCGCCGTCGGACCGATCGATCTCATCTGGACGGGCAAGGCCGTGCGCTCGGTATGGGCAGGCTTCAGCTGGCCCAAGGTCAGCTACCTGTGGGACGGCATGGTGGCCTATCTGCTGGGCGCCGGCGTGGCCGCCATCCCCGGCATCCCGGGTTGGGACATCTGGCGCTACACCGCCACCGTCTGGATGCTGGCCATTGCCGCCGTGGCCGGGCCGATGCTGTGGCGCGCCCGTCACGAGCCGTGGGCCCGGGCGCTGGCCGCCGTCTTCGGCATCACTTTCGCGGCCGGCTCGGTGTTCAACCTCTATTCCCAGCCGCAGGATCCGCAGATGCAGATCAACGTCATGGCCTGGCTGACGCCGGCCTGGGCGCTGGTGCTGGTGGCGGCCCGGCAGCGCTGGGGACGCAACGGTCTCGCGGCGCTGGGCGGTCTCACGGCGGCGCTGCTCGCTTACAACGTCTGGAGCCTGACGCCGCTGCGGGGCCTCGACGGCAGGTGGCAGCAGGCGATCGAGCGGCTGGAGGCACGGGCCGATCCGGCGCGCAGCGTCTTCGTGCTGCACGATTTCGACTGGTCGATGATCTACGCCTCGCTGCATTGGGGGCCCGCGGAACCGGGCATCTCGGCACTCGGGCCCGCGCCGCAGGCCCAGCCGAAGTTCAAGTGGATCGGCTTCACCGGCCAGGTGCTGCGCCATCCCGATTGGAGCACCGAGGCGCACGTGGCCGACCTCCGGCGCCAGATCGATCGCGCCCTCGAACTCGGCTACGACGTGTTCATCGTCAGGCTCTGGCCGATGGAGCAGAAGCAGCTCGAGACGGAGACCGGCATGATCGCCGACGGCGCCCGTCTCGCCACCCTGCAGCGCATGCTGCACGCGGACTACACGGCGACGCTCGCCTTCGACGACCCGGTCGCCGGGCCGTTCCATCAACTCCGGCGAGCGCCGGGTCGGTAATATCCCGCTGGGGGCGCGCGACTCCAGTCGCGCGATCTTCCTCTTGTGCAAGCAATGACGCGCCACTGGAGTGGCGCCCCCAGCGGATACCGCGCCTACTGCGGCGAAACTGCGAGTTGAATCCGCCGCTCGTCGAGGCCGACTGAACGCGCCGTCTCGACGATGGCGGCCCAGGTGTCGTCGGGCAGCGGCACGCCCTCGGCCAGGCGTTTGGCGCGCGAGCGCTGCTCGGGCTCACCCGGCACCAGCACCTCGCCGCCGGCCCCCGTGGGCTTCGAACTCTTCACGAAGGCCACGTACTTGGCGATGTCGGTCGGGAAGAAGCCGGCCGGATCGAACACCTTGGGGTCGACATAGAACGACAGCATGCCGTTGGCGAAGCGGCCGCGCTTGGGATCGGTGGCGCCGTTGCCGCTCAGCGAGCCGCCCAGCATCTCGCACATGAAGGCGAGGCCCGAGCCCTTGTGGTCGCCGAAGGCCTGGATGGCGCCGGTGCCCTTGGCATGCTCGCGCGGCCCGGTGGGCGTGTAATCGCCGTAAAGCAGATGCGGATCGGCGCTGGGCTTGCCGTCGGGGCCGATCAGCGCGCCGTCGGGCACCTTCTTGCCGCCCTGGCTCGCCACCAGCACCTTGCCCTCGGCCACGATCGAGGTGGCGAAGTCGAGGACCAGCGGATCCTGACCGGGACGCGGCACGCCGACGCAATAGGGCGCGGTCGAGAAACGGCGCTCGACGCCGCCGTAGGGCGCCACCAGCACGCTGCCTGAGGCGTTGACGAAATGGATAGAGACGAGACCCGCCTCGGCTGCCATCTCGGCCCAGTCACCGACCCGGCCGACGTGGCCCGCGTTGCGCAGCGTCACCGCGGAGAGGCCGTTCTTCAGGCATTTCTCGATGCCGATGCGCACGGCCTGCGGCGTCACCGTCTGGCCGAAGCCATACTTGCCGTCGACGACGGCGATCACCGGCGTGTCGACCACGACCTCGACCGTGACGTCGGGCAGCACCGTGCCGTTCTTCTTCTGGGCGGCGTAGCGCGGCACACGGACGACGCCGTGGCTGTCGTGGCCGGAAAGATTGGCGCTGACGAGATAGCGGCCGATGCGGCCGCCCTCTTCCAGGGAGCACCCAGCCGAGGCAAAGATGTCCGCGACGAAGGCTTCCAGCGCCTTCGCCTTGATCGTGACCGTCATGTCAGGCCTTGCCGCGCTGGAGGTTGGCGACGTAGCTGCGGTTCCACGTCGGATTGATCATGACCTCGTTGATCACGATATGCGCCGGCAGGCAGGCGATGTAGCGGATCAGGTCGCCGACGTCCTCCGACTGCGCCATGCGGGCGCGCTCGGCCTTGGTGATGGGAATCGGCCGCTTGTCGAGGATCGGCGTCGCCACCTCGCCCGGACAGACGACGCAGGAGCGGATGCCGTTGACGCACTCCTCCATGTTGATGGTGTGGCTCATCGCCACGACGCCGTGCTTGGCCGCCGAATAGGCCGGACCGCTGAGCAGGCTCGCCTGCCGGCCGGCCATCGAGGAGGTGTGGATCAGCACGCCACCCTTGTTCTTGCGCATGATCGGCAGGACCGCTGACGTGCAATAGAAGGCGCTGGAGAGGTTGCCGTGCACCACCTCGTCGACGCCCTTGGCCGAGAGCTGCTTCCAGCTCCGTTCCAGGATGTTGAGGCCGGCGTTGTTCACCAGGATATCGAGGCGGCCGAACTTCTTGCCGATGTCGGCGGCGATGCGGCTGACGGCGGCGGCCTTCATCAGGTCGGCGGGCTTGACCACGGCCTTGCCGCCGGCCTTCCTGATCGCCGCGGCGGTCACATCGAGCGGCGCCTTGCGGCGGCCGGTCAGAACCACAACAGCGCCTTCCTTGGCAAGCGCGACTGCCGCAGCCTGGCCAATACCCGAGCCAGCACCGGTCACCCAGGCGACCTTGCCCGTCAACGAACCCATTACTCTCTCCCTAGCCCTGGAAAACGACGACTAGAGCACTTTCCCGGTGCCGTCGTCGATAAGGTGCATGTTGCTGAGGTCGGCTCTCAGCTTCATGGACTGGCCCGCCGTCGCGCCAGCATTCGGGTTGACCCGGCCGCAGATATCGGCGCCGGCAATGGTGAAGTAGACCAGCGTTTCCATGCCCATCGGCTCAACGACATCGATCAGCATGTCGAAGTCGTGCTGGTAGGGCTCGGTGTGCGGGCGCGTCTCGGCGATGTGCTCGGGCCGAAGGCCCAGGACCAGATTGGCCTTGCCGACTTGACTGGTGTAGCGCGCCGTGCGGTCGGCTGGCACCGGGAAGGAAAGCTTGTCGCTGAGGCGGATGCGCAGCGCACCGGCCGCCTGCTCAAGCTGGCAGGGGACGAAGTTCATCGCCGGTGAGCCGATGAAGCCGGCGACGAACTTGGTGGCCGGGGAATGATAGAGGTCATTGGGTGTCCCGACCTGTTCGATAACGCCGTGGTTCATCACCACCACGCGATCGGCCAGCGTCATCGCCTCGACCTGGTCGTGGGTGACATAGACGGTCGTCGTGGGGACGAGCTGGTGCACTTTCTTGATCTCGGTGCGCATCTGGACGCGCAGCTTGGCGTCGAGGTTACTGAGCGGCTCGTCGAACAGGAACACCTTGGGATTGCGCACGATGGCGCGGCCCATGGCGACGCGCTGGCGCTGGCCGCCCGACAACGCTTTTGGCTTGCGGTCCAGCAGCATCTGGATGTCGAGCATCCTGGCGGCGTCGTCGACACGGCGCTTGATTTCGTCCTTGGGAAATTTGCGCAGCTTCAGGCCGAAGGCCATGTTCTCGAACACGCTCATGTGCGGATACAGCGCATAGTTCTGGAACACCATGGCGATGTCCCTGTCCTTGGGTGGCACGTCGTTCACCACGTCGCCGTCGATCCAGATTTCACCGGAGGTGATCTCCTCCAGCCCGGCGATCATGCGCAACGTCGTGGACTTGCCGCAGCCGGAGGGGCCGACCAGCACCACGAACTCGTGATCATCGATCTCCAGATCGATGCCCTTTACCGCCTGGACGTCGCCCTCGTATGCCTTCACGATCTTGCGGATCGAAACCTGCGACATGCCGTCTATCCCTTCGTTGCACCGGCCGTCAGACCGGCAACATAGTAATCCATCAGGAACGTGTAGATGATAATGGGCGGTGCCGCCCCCATGACACAAGCCGCCATGATCGTGCCCCAGGCGAACACGTCGCCGCGGATCAGCTCACGCACGATGCCGACCGTCAGCACCGCCTGATCCGCGCTGTAGAGATAGGCCAGGGGATACAGGAACGCCCCCCAGCCCACGGTGAAGGCGAAGATGGTGGCAGCAATGATCCCGGGCAGCGCGACGGGAATGAAGATCTTCAGCAAGATCTGCGGGTAGCTGGCGCCGTCGATCAATGCTGCTTCGTCGAGTTCCTTCGGGATCGAGCTGAAATATCCGATCATGATCCAGGTGCAGAACGGCAC